>NZ_VMNE01000034.1:0-44193 GCF_013277565.1 Streptococcus sp. k-90
AAAATCAAAGAGCAAACTAGGAAACTAGCCGCAGGCTGTACTTGAGTACGGCAAGGCGACGTTGACGTGGTTTAAATTTGATTTTCGAAGAGTATTAATCTAAATGTTCTTTCTTTTCCATATGAAGGGCAATCATGCGCCATTCCGAATCCTCTTGCCAACCTTCTATCGAACTAATGTAGCTAGCAACCTTTCTGCCTTCTTCTAAAATCGGAAAATCTTCTATAATATCAGCCACTTGAAACTCTGGGAGACCTGACTGTCTGGTTCCAAAAATCTCACCCGAACCCCGCATTTTCAAATCTTCCTCCGCAAGGACAAATCCATTGGTGGTTTCTGTCATGATGCGCATGCGGTCTTTCCCAGAATCAGTCTTGGGATTAGCAACGAGAACAGCATAGGACTGCTTGTCCCCCCGACCGACACGACCTCTGAGCTGGTGAAGCTGGCTGAGACCGAACCGATCGGCATCCATGATAATCATAACGGTCGCATTGGGAACATTGACCCCGACCTCGATAACCGTCGTCGAAACCAAAATATCCGTTTTTCTCTCTTTGAACTCCTGCATAATCTGGTCTTTTTCGTCACTCTTCATCTTACCATGTAGAAGAGCCACCTCTGCCTTACCAGCAAAATGAGCCGTCAGCTCCTCTGATAAGGCAATAGCATTTTTCAAATCCAGAGCTTCTGATTCTTCAATCAAGGGAGAGATGACATAGGCTTGAGAACCTTTTTGGATTTCCCCCTCTAACCAAGTCAAGACCTGAGGCAGTTGCTCATGCTTAATCCAACGTGTCACAATAGGTTTCCGACCCGCAGGCATCTGGTCGATAATGGAAACATCCATATCGCCAAAGGCTGTGATGGCCAGCGTCCGTGGAATGGGAGTCGCCGTCATCATGAGAACATCTGGATTGTCGCCTTTTTCCCGTAAAATACGCCTTTGCCCCACGCCAAAACGGTGCTGCTCATCGATGATAATCAAACCAAGACGAGCATAATCCACCCCATCTTGTATCAGAGCGTGGGTTCCGATAATCAAATCAGCCTCACCCTTGGCAATGGTTTCCAAGACTTCTCTTTTTTCTGCCGACTTCAAGGAACCTGTCAAAAGAGCTAATTTCAAGTCTGGAAAAAGGTTCTGTAAACTCTCAAAATGTTGCTCTGCAAGGATTTCTGTCGGTACCATGAGGGCAGCCTGATAACCAGCTGTCACCGCCGCAAACATGGCCAAGCCAGCGACCACCGTTTTTCCGCTCCCCACATCCCCTTGTAGGAGACGATTCATGTGGTGGTCGGACTTCATGTCTGTCAAAATTTCCTGCAAACTCTTTTCTTGAGCTGGGGTCAGGGCAAAAGGCAGACTTTCTTTAACAGCCGTCACTTTTTCCTGAGACCAATTCAGAACCAAACCGCTTCCCTGAACTCTATTTTCAGACTTGAGGGTCTGCAATTGCATTTGGAAATAAAAGAGTTCCTCAAACTTGATACGGCGAAGGGCCTGCTTGTATTCTGCCAAATCCTTGGGGAAATGCATGGCACAAACGGCCTGACAACGGGACATGAGTTTGTATTTATCCAGCAAGGACTGAGGAAGATTTTCTTCTATTAAGAGGTCCAGCCCCTGATCAAAGGCCGTCTTGATGACCTTAACCAAACTGGCCTGACTGATTCCCTGAGCCAAGCGATAAACAGGTTGGAGGTCATCTTCCACCTGAGCCAGGACCTTCATCCCTGTCAGACTAGCCTTGGCACGATCCCATTTTCCAAAGACGGCAAGAGTTGCTCCCAACTCTATCTTATCAGCCAGATAGGGCTGGTTAAAGAAGTTCACCGCAAAAACGACTTCTCCCTGCTTAAGACTAAAGCGCAGGCGATTGCGCTTGAAACCATAATACTGGACACTAGCAGGAGTCACGACTTGACCAGAAAGAACCGCCTTTTCACCGTCTTCTAGTTCCAATACTTGCTTGGTCTTGAAATCTTCATAACGGAAAGGAAAGTAGAGCAAGAGATCTTGCAAATTTTCAATTCCTAGTTTGGCGTATTTTTCTGCTGACTTTGGTCCCACACCAGGTAAGACATGCAAGGGTTGATGTAGATTCATGCTCCACTCCTTTCTTTTCTAATCATATTCTCTCGGAATGCGATCGCTGAGGAGACAAACCACCTCATAGTTAATGCTTCCACGGTAGGTCGCTACCTGAGTAGCTGTGATTTCCTTGTCGCCGTTGGTGCCGATCAAGGTTACTTTTGTTCCTAGCGGATAAAGCTTAGGCAGACGAATGGTAATTTGGTCCATTGAAACCCGCCCAACGATTGGGCAAACTTGGCCATCTACCAAGACAGAGAAATTCTGCATGTCTCGTGTCCAACCATCCGCATAACCGATTGGCACGGTCGCGATGACTTGCTCGCTATCCGCTTGATAAGTTGCTCCGTAGCCCATGCAAGCTCCGGCTGGCACTGTCTTGACATGAACCAAGGCAGATTCCAAGGTCAAGGCTGGTTTCAAGTCATAGGGCAAGTCCAATACCTCTCCACTTGGGTTAAGACCATACATAGCATCTCCCATACGAACAGCGTTAAAAATAGTCTCTGCATGCCAAAGAGTCGTTGCAGAATTACTTGCGTGAACCAGGTCTGGAAGACCTTTCATACTTGCCAAAATAGCTTTAAACCGTTCTAACTGGGCATTAAAGTAGTCATCTGATTCCTCGTCTGCAGTAGCAAAGTGGGTAAAAATCCCCTCAACATGCGCACCGTGTTGCTTGAGTATGTCTTGAGCCTGCTCAGCCTTACGAGCCTCTCTAAAACCAATTCGTCCCATTCCTGAGTCAATCTTGAGGTGGACTGTTAAACCAGTTAGGTCTGATTCCTTATCTAAGAGTGATTGAATCCACTCCAGTCCAGCCACAGTCAAGGTGATATCGTATTCTTTAGCAAGAGCAACAGCTTCTAGATCAGAAACTCCTAAAATGAGGATTTTCTTGCTGAGTCCAGCCTGTCTGAGTTCAAGGGCTTCATCGATATTGGAAACGCAAAAGCCATCAACATCATCTTGAATTGCCTTAGCAACAGTAACAGCTCCATGACCATAGGCATTGGCCTTGACCACAGCCCACTTGAGCGTTCCTTGAGGGATATGAGCCCCCATTTGCTGAATATTGTGTCGAATAGCTCCCAGATGAATCAGAGCCTTGGTTGGTCTATGTGGACTAGCTTTCATGATTTTCCTCCAAAATGACACTGGCTGTCACAAGTTGATCTGTATGGCTGATAGACAGCCAAATCTTTCCTGAAAATGGTGACTGACTAAAATAAGGCGCCCCGCGTTCATTGTTCAAAACTTCTAAATCCTGAAAACTGAGCTTTCCAATACCAGTTCCCATAGCCTTGGAAAAAGCCTCCTTAGCCGACCAGCGACCAGCCAAATATTCAATCTGCCTGCGCCCTTTGAGACTGGCAAATCGCTCCATTTCCTTAGTGGTCAGCACGCGCTTGGCAAACCCTTCATGTCGTGCAACTGCGCTTTCTATCGAAGCCAACTCTTCGATATCAATTCCATGTCCAACTATCATACTCATCAAAAGGAGTTGAGAATCCCCCAACTCCATCCTTTTCACTTATTTTGTCAAGGTAGCATAGATTTCTTCTACCAAGGCCTCTGTATTTTCCCAACCTAGGCAAGGATCGGTAATGGAACATCCAAAGACCTCTGGTTGGTTTTGACGACCATCTGCTAGGTAAGATTCAATCATAAAGCCTCGAACTGTCTTTTTAATCTTCTCATTCCAATCACGATTTTGCAAGGTCTGACGGACAATTCGAATCTGTTCCATATATTGCTTGCCAGAATTATCATGGTTGGTATCAATGAGGATAAAGGGATTTTCAAGTCCCATGGCTTCATAGCGCTCAATGGCATTTAACAAAGTTTCATAGTAGAAGTTAGGCTCATTTTTCCCATATTCATTAACTGCACCACGAAGGATGACGTGGGCTAAAGAATTTCCTGAAGTCTCAACTTCTTGACCATGGAAGAGGAAGGTCTGTTTGTTCTGAGCGGCATAGATGCCATTAAACATGACACCCAGATTTCCAGAGGTTGGATTTTTCATTCCGACTGGTGCATCAATCCCTGAGGCCACAAAACGGTGCTCTTGGTCTTCCACAGAACGAGCCCCAACAGCATGGTAGCTGACCAAATCATCCACCAAGACCAGATTTGACGGATAAAGCATCTCATCTGCCGTTGTCAAACCAGTCTCTGTAATCACGCGGTAGTGCAACTGGCGCACAGCCTGCAAGCCGTTAATCAGGCTTGGAGCCTTAGAGGTATCTGGTTGGTGAACCAAACCTTTATAACCGTCTCCATTGGTGCGAGGTTTAGCAGTATAAACACGCATAACCATGAAAATCTTGTCCGCCACCTTCTTTTGCAAGGCGGATAAACGGCGGGCATATTCCAAGACAGCCTCTTCATTATCAGAAGAGCAAGGACCAATCACCAAAAGGATGCGGTCATCTTCTCCTGAAATGATGTCTGCCAATTCTCTATCACGACGCTCCTTTAGTCGCAAGGCTTCCGCAGACAATTGGGTTTCTGCCTTGATTGCTTCAATATCAATTTCTTGACCTTTTTCAATAAATGCCATACTATTCTCCTAGCGTTTGGTAGATTTCTCTGACAAGGGCTTCTGTATTTTCCCAGCCAAGGCAAGGGTCTGTGATCGACTTGCCAAATACTTCTGGTTCGTTCTGACGACCGTCTTCTAGATAAGACTCAATCATAAAGCCACGAACATACTGCTTGATTTTTTCATTCCAATCACGGTTAATCAAGGTCTGGCGGACAATTCGAATCTGATCCATGTATTGCTTACCAGAGTTGTCATGATTGGTATCCACGATGATAAAGGGATTTTCCAAGCCCATTTTCTCATACTGGGCAATGGTATCCATCAAATTATCATAGTAGTAGTTAGGAATATTCTTACCATACTCATTGATTGCTCCACGAAGAATAGCGTGCGAAAGCGGGTTCCCAGTTGTTTCCACTTCTTTTCCTAGGAAAAGGAAACTCTGTTTGTTTTGAGCAGCATAAATCCCATTAAACATGACATTGAGATTTCCAGAGGTTGGATTTTTAAACCCAGTCGCGAAATCTGCCCCACTTGCCACAAAGCGGTGTTGCTGATCTTCAACTGAACGGGCACCAACTGCCATGTAAGAAATCAAATCATCCACTAGCGGAAGATTTTCAGGATAAAGCATTTCATCAGCTGTTGTCATACCGGTTTCCGTAATGACACGATAGTGAAGATGGCGAACGGCTTTGATTCCGTTGATGAGACTAGGCGCTTCTGCCGTGTTAGGCTGGTGAATCAAGCCCTTATAGCCATCTCCGTTGGTACGGGGTTTGGCAGTATAAACACGCATAACCATAAAGATACGGTCTGCTACTTCTTCTTGTAGGACTGCCAAACGCTTAGCGTACTCAAGAACAGCTTCTTCATTGTCAGATGAGCATGGCCCGATTACCAAGAGAACTCGCTGGTCATCTCCACGTATAATGGCTTCTAGCTCTTGATCGCGCTGTGATTTTCTCTCCAAAGCTTGTCCTTCCAATTTTGATAAGGCACGAACTTCTTCAATATTAATTTTAGGACTTTTTGCTGTAAATACCATAACTCATCTCCTTATAAAGCAAACGGATACCAAGTAAAAATATACTTTTCACAAGGTATCCGCCTCTAAACTATCTCATTTTATTGTCTTTTTCCGTGACAGTTTTTAAACTTCTTACCAGAACCACATGGGCAAAGTTCATTACGTCCAATCTGGCTCAAATCCAAATCTTCTGGCATATTTGCTTGGTGGGCAGCGATATTGCGGGTCGCTGTTGTACTGATATGGTGTTCTGCTTGTGGTCTTTCTTGTTCATGAATTTGTGCTTTCATCATCAAGCGTGTCACATCAAACTCAATCGAACCAATCATGTCATTAAACATACGGAAACCTTCTGCCTGATACTCAACAACAGGGTTGTTCTGAGCATAGCCACGAAGTCCAACCGCGTTACGCAATTGATCAAGGGCATCGATATGATCTGTCCACTTGTTATCTACAACTCGTAGAATCAAGACTTTTTGGAATTCTTTGACTGCTTCTTCATCGCGTAGTTTTGAAACCTGACTATCGTAAACCTTCAAGGCACGTTCGAAGAGCTCTTCCTTAATAGCCTTATCAGACAAGCCTGACAAGTCTTCAACAGAAATAGAATCTTCTGGAAGCAAGTTGTACTTAGCAAAGTTCAAAATTGCTTCTAGTTTTTCATCTTGTTTGGCACGCGCATGACCATCAACGACACGACCAATCGTGCGTTTGATCATAGAGTGAATTTCAGGTGCCAAGTCACGATCTGCAGTGATAACGTCGTAACGTTGAGCATAGATAATCTCACGTTGTTCACGCATGACGTCATCGTATTGAAGGACTTGTTTACGGGTATCGTAGTTATTTCCTTCGACACGTTTTTGCGCTGCTTCAACCTGACGTGTCAACATACGAGACTCAATTGCCTCTTCAGACATGTTGAGACGTTCAAAGATTCCCTTCAAGCGTTCAGAACCAAAACGTTTCATCAAGTCATCTTCAAGAGATAGGTAGAATTGTGACTCACCTGGATCTCCTTGACGACCTGAACGTCCACGAAGCTGGTTATCGATACGACGGCTTTCATGACGTTCTGTACCAATCACACAAAGTCCACCCAATTCGCGAACCCCTTCACCAAGCTTGATGTCGGTACCACGACCGGCCATGTTGGTTGCGATGGTAACAGCACCACGTTGACCAGCATTCATGATGATTTGGGCTTCTTTATAGTGGTTTTTAGCATTCAAGACTTCGTGAGGTACACCAGCTGCGACCAATTTCTTAGAAATGTAGTCACTGGTTTCAACCGCTACTGTACCAACCAAGACAGGCTGACCTTTTTGGTAACGAGCCTTAACGTCTTCAACAACCGCTTTAAACTTAGCTTCAATGCTAGCAAAAAGTAGGTCTGGATGGTCAATACGTTGAACAGGACGGTTTGTTGGGATTGGAATAACACGAATGTTGTAAATTTCACGGAATTCTTCTTCCTCAGTCTTACCTGTACCCGTCATACCAGACAATTTCTTGTACATACGGAAAAGGTTTTGGTAAGTGATTGAGGCAGATGTCTTGGTTTCATCCTGAATTGGCACACCTTCTTTGGCTTCAATGGCTTGGTGCAATCCATCAGAATAACGACGACCTTCCATAGTACGACCTGTAAATTGGTCGACGATCAGAATTTCTTGCTCTTCGCTCACCACATAGTCAATATCGAGAAGCATGATGTAGTTGGCACGAAGAGCATTATCAATAAAGTGAGTCAAAGCCACATTTTCGATGTCATAGAGGTTTTCAAGTTTGAAGTAGCTTTCAGCCTTGTCAATCCCTGAATCAGACAAACCAATAGTCTTAGACTGCACATCGATGATGTAGTCGTCTTTGTCCAACGATTTTACATAGTGGTCTGCCATATGGTAGAGCTGACTGGTTTCAACTGCGTTAGCACCTGATACAATCAAAGGTGTACGTGCCTCGTCAATCAAGATTGAGTCAACCTCATCGACCAAGGCATAGTTGAGCGGACGTTGTACCATGTTTTCAGCACGAACAACCATATTGTCACGAAGGTAGTCAAATCCGATTTCTGAGTTGGTTGAATAAGTAATATCACACTCATAGGCTTCTTTTTTCTCCATTGGAGATTTGGCAGCCAAGTTAATCCCTACTGACAAGCCAAGCCAAGAGTACAATTCACCCATCTCAGTCGCGTCACGTTCAGACAGATATTCATTGACCGTAACTACGTGAACCCCTTTACCTGAAAGAGCATTGAGGTATACGGGCATGGTCGCAGTCAAGGTTTTTCCTTCCCCTGTACGCATCTCTGGCACGTCACCATGGTGAAGTACGATTCCTCCCATGACCTGAACCTTATATGGGAAGAGACCTAGGACACGTTTGGCACCCTCACGGACAACCGCAAATGCTTCATAAAGCAATGAATCCAGTGATTCTCCATTTTGATAACGTTCTTTAAATTCAACTGTTTTTGCTTTTAGTTGGTCGTCAGTCAAAGCAGCCATTTGGTCTTCGTATTTGAAAACCTTGTCAGCCATCTTTTCCAGACGACGGATTTCTCCTTTATCATTTTCGATAATTGTTTTTAAAATATTAGCCATGTTTTTCCTTACTTTAAATTCCGAATATTTTAGAATGTTCTTTTAATTTTAGCACAATTACTGATTATTTTCAAGGAAGAATCCCCATTTTGAAAAGGAAAAAGAGGCTAGTTCCCAAGCTAACCTCTCTGACTTTTATGTTGGTTTAATTGCCAAAAATCGGCAAAATGGCAAATAGGATAAATAGATTTATCCAAAGAGAAAGACAGCAGATGAGTCCAAAAACAAAGAGACTGACTTTCTTGGACAGCAAGGCCATCAAAATAGACAGAATACCAAAAACTAGCAAGACTTTCTGTATGCTGAAGAGGTCAATCTTTCCCCCCAGAATCGGACTGCCCCAAGGAAGAAAGAAGAAAGCAATCCAGATTAGCAGAACTAAACCAATATAGACCTTGGAATAGCGTGTAATGAATGATTTTAGATGTACCATAAGCTACCTCCTATCAACAAAAAACATATAAATCAATGTCTCCCCGCTTTAGACTTCCCTAGCTCCCGTCTCAAGCGAAACATTTTTTTGAAACAGATATAGTCTAACCAGTCACTAGCAAAAGCAATAAATAGTAATAATAGCCAAATGCCCCAAAGCTTGATATCTGCCACATTTCTCAAGACGATATTGAAAAGCAGGACTGAAAAAACTGTCCAAGCAAGGCTAAAAAGAGCATAGAGGGTGATGTAAATCCAGTAAAAATAGTAAAAAATTGGGAAAAATTTACTATCTCTATTATCCTTGTCAATCCAGCTGAAAAAGTAAATACAGGGAAATATGAGCAAGAATTTAAACAAATGTTCCATCAGCGACACCTCCTCTTTAAAATTGTTTTCTTTAGTTTTGTTCTATTAAATGTTATTACCAATATAAATCAATGCCTTCCACCTTTAGACTTCCCTAGTTCTCGTCTCAAGCGAAGCATTTTTTTGAAACAGAAATAAGTTGACCTATTCAGACCAATAGCTAGCAGAATAAAAAGAAACCAAATGCCCCATAACTTGATATCTGTCAAATTTCTCAAGACGATATTGAAAAACAGAACTGAAATAACTGTCCAAGCAAGACTAAAAAGAGAATAGAGAGGGATGTAAACCCAGTAAAAATAGTAAAAAATTGGGAAAAATTTACTATTTCTGTTGGCCTTTTCAATCCAGTTATCAAAATAAAAGTAAGGTGCTAAAAATAAGAATTTAAACAAATGTTCCATCATCGACACCTCCCTTTGATAGCGTTTTCTTCCACTTCATTCTATCAAAAAAATCTGGAAATGTCATTCCAGATTCTACTTTTTATTTGCGTTTTCTTGCGATGAGATGAATTGGTGTTCCCTCAAAAACAAAGGCCTTGCGGATTTGATTTTCCAAGAAACGCAGGTAAGAAAAGTGCATGAGTTCTTCTTCGTTTACAAAGATAACAAAGGTTGGTGGTTTGGTTGCCACTTGAGTCGCATAGAAAATCTTGAGACGTTTCCCTTTGTCTGTCGGTGTTGGGTTGATGGCAATGGCATCCATGATGACATCGTTCAAGACAGCTGATGGGATACGTGTGTTTTGACTTTCGCTGATTTGCTTGATCATCTCAGGAAGTTTGTGGAGACGTTGCTTGGTCAAGGCTGATACAAAGATAATCGGTGCGTAAGGAAGGTATTGGAACTGCTCACGGATATCTTCTTCCCAGTTTTTCATAGTATGATTGTCTTTTTCAAGTGTATCCCACTTGTTGACCACGATAATCATTCCTTTGCCAGCTTCATGGGCAAATCCTGCGATACGCTTGTCGTATTCACGGATTCCTTCTTCCGCATTGATGACCATCAAGACCACATCTGAGCGGTCAATAGCACGCATGGCACGCATGACAGAGTATTTCTCAGTATTTTCATAAACCTTACCAGACTTACGCATACCAGCCGTATCAATCATGGTAAACTCTTGACCATCTGTATCTGTAAAGTGGGTATCAATGGCGTCACGAGTTGTTCCAGCAACAGGACTGGCAATGACACGGTCTTCTCCCAAGATAGCGTTAATCAAGCTTGATTTTCCAACGTTTGGACGACCAATCAGGCTAAACTTAATGACATCTGGATTTTCTTCTTCATATTCATTTGGAAGATTTTCTACGATGGCGTCTAGCACATCCCCTGTACCGATACCATGGACAGATGAGATCGGCAGTGGTTCGCCCAAACCGAGGGCATAGAAATCATAGATATCGTTTCGCATCTCAGGATTATCCACCTTGTTAACCGCGAGGATAACTGGTTTGTGGGTCTTGTAAAGCTTACGAGCTACGTATTCGTCTGCATCGGTAATTCCTTCCTTACCAGACACGACAAAGACGATAACATCTGCTTCTTCCATGGCAATTTCTGCCTGGTGCTTGATTTGTTCCATGAAAGGAGCATCGACATCATCGATTCCTCCTGTATCAATCATGCTAAAAGAGCGATTGAGCCACTCACCCGTCGCATAGATACGGTCACGTGTCACTCCTTCGACATCTTCTACAATGGAGATTCGCTCACCAGCGATCCGATTAAATAGGGTTGATTTCCCAACATTGGGACGTCCTACAATGGCAATAGTTGGTAGGGCCATAATTTCTCACTTTCTACAATAACTTCTTCTGTTCAAGATTTTTTCTAGTTGAGCTTGGTTCTGCTTGTCCAAACTGTTCTGCTAGACGCTGGCTCCAGCTTGTGGTCGCACGCGCCCCAGCATAGTCCGCCTGTACACGGTCATAAGCCTCAATCACATCAACTGTTTGTTCCTGGTATTCTTCCTCAAAAACCACCTGATGCAATGGCAAGCGAGGTTTGACTTCATGTTCTTCATTTGGTAAACCTAGTGCCATCCCAAAGACAGGATAGGTGTAGTCAGGCAGGTTAAAGAGCTCTGCCATTTCTTCTGACTTGTAACGCACCAAGCCAATAATGACACCACCATAGCCCAAGCTTTCAGCTGCCAGCAAGGCATTTTGACCAGCAAGAGCCGCATCGACTGAACTAATCAAGAGACCTTCTACACCTTGAGGTTGGAAGTTGTCAGTATGAAGCTGAGCTCCCTTTTCCGCTCGGTTCAAATCTCCGACAAAGAGAAGGAAAACAGCAGACTGGCGAATAGCTTCTTGAGGTACCAATTCATACAAGGCATCTTTCTTTTCTTGACTTCGCACTACAATCACAGAGTAGGATTGGAAATTCTTCCAAGACGAGGCCATCTGGGCTGCTGTCAGGATTTCAGTCAAATCTTCCTGAGGAAGGGCTTGCTCTTTAAACCTGCGCACTGAAGTGTGAGCCTTCATTAATTTGATTGTTTCTGTCATCGACGGTTTACTCCTTCTAAACGAGTCTCCTCAGCCAAATAACGGATGCGTTCCATGACGCGTCTGGCTTCCCAGGTTTCGTCATTTCCATGTTTCCCTTTAGCGAAATGCTGCTCCAATTCTTCAAAGTTGAAGTTGGAGGTGAAAAAAGTCGGTAAATTTTCCTGCATCCGATATTGAAGAATGACTTGCAGGATTTCATCACGCACCCAAGCTGTTGATTGCTCGGCACCAATATCATCTAAAATCAGGACTTCAGACAGTTTAATCTCATCTACCAAGGTCTTGACATTACCATCACCGATAGCATTTTTGACATCAATGACAAAGCTAGGATAGTGAAGGAGAGTGGATGAAACACCACGTTTTTCTGATAAATCATGGGCTAGGGCAGCCACCATGAAACTTTTACCCACACCAAAGTCTCCATATAAATAAAGACCTTTTCGAATAGCTGGATATTGTTCCACGAAGGCTAGTAGCTTCTCAAAAACTGGTAAGCGCCCCAAATCATCCAAGTCAACTTGAGCCAAACTAGCTTTCTTAAGACTGGCTGGCAGATTGATTAACTTGAGACGGTTCTTAATAGCCGCTTCTTTTTCCGCTGCGATTAGTTCAGGAGTTTCTTCGTAAGAAACGTCCGCATAGCCATGATTCATAACCAAAATCGGCTTGTAGCCTTTAGCAATATAATCCGTATCCCCACGGAGAAACTTGTCTCTCTCGGTGATGTATTGATTAAACTTGGAGATACTACGATTCAATTCCTCTGGAGTCAAGGATTCTTGCTGGATAAAGGCCGCAACATCAGGGTCCTTCATGATTTTCTGGACCAAATCTTGATAATGAAAACGGCTAGGTTGACGTTTGAGTACGTCTCCGACACTTTCCATCTAATCTCCTCCTTTTTCTAATCGAGCTAATAATTCTTGTTTCTTACGTTCTAGTTCCAGACGAGTTTCCTCGCTGGTTTCATTCTTATAATCTGGATTGCTCCACTTGGGTACATTGGACTTGGTAGGACTCGGTTTACTGCTTTTTTGAGCCTGGCTCTTCTGCCCTCGCTCACGGATTCGCAAGACTGCCTCTTCTGCTGAATGAATCTTTTGATAGGCATAGTCATTGGCTACCTTCATGGCATATTTCTCATTGATATTTGCCGAATCTACCTTATTAAAGGTCAACAAGAGAATAATATTTATGACTTCGTCCAGCAAGCCCAAACCAGCCATCTGTTGCAAGAGGTCTCTTTCTGTTTGGGTAATGGTTCCCTTGCGTGTTTGCTTGATTTCTGCCAAGAACTGCAGGGCAGTCTTACTTTTGGCTTCCTTGATAATGGTTGCTTCCTTAGAACTAAAGTCAGAGGAAACAGGTTTTTGAGCGATTTTTTCCCGCATGCGTTTGGTTGAAATAACCTGGGAAACAGCTGTTGACTTGGCCAATTGATAAGTCTCAAACCAAGTCCATTTTTTCTCCTCGGCAATGGCAAAGAGGTTTAAGACGTCGGACTGCTCATCCGCAAAGCGAAGCCCATCTCGAGCCATAAGCTGACGAAAATGGTCTAAGTCAAAATCGTTGGCCACTTTCTTCTTGAGACTAAGGTCTTCTTGACTTCCCAGTTCTGCCAAGTCTGGAAAGACTTGATTGAGTGAGACAGGTATTTCTTCACCATCAGCACTTTCAACTCCCAAATCCTCCACAGCTGCATCGCCAATCTTCTTCTCCAAAAGTCTACGATACACAGGATGCTCCAAGAAGTCCTGACTAGATAGAGGAGCATGAAGGGCTAACTGATAAACATCCCCCTTTTGATAGAGGGTTAAGAGATTGAAAGCAGATAGGATTTTCAAGGATTTTATCAATCTATCCATTCCAAAGTTGAGATGGTTGAGAATGCTTGAAAAGAGGTATTCCTTTCTACCATTATCCCAAAAACTGATTGTATAAAGATAAAGGCTCAGTGCCTCCTGACCGATAATCGGGAGGTAGCACTGTACCAGAGATGAGGTATCTTGTGACACCCGATTATTCTTTAGATAAGAAAAACGGTCAATTGGCTTCATTTATCTTTCCTTTTTCTTTTTAGAGGACTGGGTGATTTGTTGGAGCAAGCTCTCTAACTCACTGACATCCTTAAAACTACGATAGACACTGGCAAAACGCACATAGGTAATCTCATCCAATTCAGCCAACTCCTCCATGACGAGTGAACCAATATCCTCACTTTGAATTTCATTTTCATTTCGACCACGGAGTTTCTGTTCGATACGATTGACTACCATGTTGATTTCATCACTTGACACAGGACGTTTCTGGGCTGAGCGGATAATCCCATTAAAGATTTTATCTCTGGAGAATTGTTCCCGTGTGCCATCTTTTTTAACAACCACTAGGGTTCTTTCTTCTACCCGTTCGTAGGTTGTAAAACGGTGTTGGCATTCATCGCACTCGCGTCTTCTACGAATGGTGTTCCCTTCTTCTGCTTGGCGACTATCGATAACACTTGACTTGGTAGCCCCACATTTTGGACAACGCATCCTTTCCCTCCTTATCGTTTTCTTTTCATTATACCATTTTTTAAGCGATTCCCAAAACAATTCTTCTTTTTGCTTGACAAGTTTTTTGTTTTGTTGTATTATTTAATTAAGACAAAAGGATAGGAGAAAGGAGACCAAGATGTCCTGGACATTTGACAACAAAAAACCCATCTATTTACAGATTATGGAGAAAATCAAGCTTCAGATTGTTTCCCATACACTGGAGCCCAATCAACAACTTCCAACCGTGCGAGAGCTGGCTAGCGAGGCGGGTGTCAATCCAAACACCATCCAAAGAGCCTTGTCAGACCTCGAACGAGAAGGATTTGTCTACAGCAAGCGCACAACTGGACGGTTTGTGACTGAAGATAAGGAGCTAATCGCCCAATCGCGCAAACAACTATCCGAAGAAGAATTGGAACACTTCGTTTCCTCCATGACCCATTTTGGCTATGAAAAAGAAGAACTACCAGGCGTAGTCAGTGATTATATTAAAGGAGTTTAAGCCTATGTCATTACTAGCATTTGAAAATGTATCCAAATCTTATGGAGCAACCCCAGCCCTTGAAAATGTTTCCCTTGACATCCCAGCTGGAAAAATTGTTGGTCTCCTTGGGCCAAATGGCTCAGGAAAAACAACCCTGATTAAACTAATCAATGGCCTCTTACAACCAGATCAAGGACGTGTCCTTATCAACGACATGGATCCAAGCCCAGCAACTAAGGCTATCGTAGCTTATTTACCTGATACCACCTATCTCAATGAACAAATGAAGGTCAAAGAAGCCCTAACCTACTTCAAAACCTTCTATAAAGATTTCAATCTTGAACACGCCCATCATCTACTTGCTGACCTTGGCATTGATGAAAATAGTCGTCTCAAGAAACTATCAAAAGGTAACAAAGAAAAGGTACAATTAATTTTGGTTATGAGCCGTGATGCTCGTCTTTACGTTCTGGACGAACCCATTGGTGGAGTAGACCCAGCAGCCCGTGAGTATATCCTCAATACCATTATCAACAACTACTCCCCAACTTCTACCGTTTTGATTTCTACTCACTTGATTTCTGATATCGAGCCAATCTTGGATGAAATTGTCTTCCTCAAAGATGGAAAAGTCGTCCGTCAAGGAAATGTAGATGACATTCGCTATGAGTCAGGTGAATCCATTGACCAACTCTTCCGTCAGGAATTTAAGGCCTAAGCAAAGGAGATTATTATGTTTTGGAATTTAGTTCGCTACGAATTTAAAAATGTTAACAAGTGGTATTTAGCCCTCTATGCAGCCGTGCTCATCCTTTCAGTCCCCCTAGGAATGCAAGGACACTACTATTCTTATATATCTTTCAAAGATAGCCAACCTTTCCTATTTATCTTTCTGGCTCTCGTCTTTGGCGGCTTGATAATTACACTTTGGATTTCAACCATTTTCTTGATTATCAAACGCTTCAAAGGTAGTGTCTATGATCGCCAAGGCTATCTGACTTTGACCTTGCCAGTTTCTGAGCACTATATCATCACAGCTAAATTAGTCGGAGCCTTCATCTGGTCTATACTTAGCTCGGCTGTACTGGCTCTAAGTGCTTTTCTTATTGTGACTATAACGGTTCCAGATTGGATGTCACATTATGACTGGTTTCCACTTGTAGAAACATACCTTCCTAAACTCTCTCTTGTGGGGTTATCCTTCCTACTAAATACTATTTCTGGAATCCTCTGCATTTACTTGGCCATTTCCATTGGACAACTGTTCAATGAATACCGTACCGCACTTGCTGTTGCAGCCTACATTGGTATCCAAATCGTCATAGGATTTATTGGAGTTTTCTTCAATACCAGTACTAACTTCTATGTCAATTCACTTGTAGGACTTAATGATAATTTCTATATGGGAGCAAGTACATCCATTATTGAGGAACTCATTTTCATAGCTATCTACTACCTCGGAATCTACTATATCTTGAAAAACAAGGTTAATTTGCAATAGTTTTAAAGTCTGGCGACAATAACTCGCTAGACTTTTTTCGTTCTCAGGACTTACATTTTTATATGAAGTATTTAATAAAAAGGAGTATAATGACTTTAAAACTAATTACATGTATATCGATAAGGAGGTCAACTCTTTATGCTGAAAAGATTTGTTAATAAGAAACACCTCATACTTTACTTCTTTTCTATTGCCATTACTTGGCTGGAAGCAATTATCACGCCAGCCCTTGTTCAGAATATTGTTGCCAGTTTTACCAATCAAGAGCTAGGCATTCTTTGGAAAGTTTTGATTTTAGGAATCCTTGGAAATCTCATCCTCTTACTAGGTTTGGCTGGGAAACGCTATTACTACGCTCGTTTGATTACTGATTTCAAATATGGAATCAAGAGTGCTATTTTCAAGCGATTTTTAAACAGTTATGAGATCGATGAAAAGGATATTTTGTCTGACCTAGAAAACGACGTCAAACAACTAGAAGAAAGCTATATTGAACCAACTGTCATCATCATTTCTTCTCTGGGCTTTACCACTGTGTCCATTCTCTATGCCCTATGGACCAATTTTTACCTGGGCTTGATTTTCATCCTCTTCTACTCCTTTCCTGTACTCTGCAGTGCTATCGGATCAAAGCGTTTGGATTCACTTTCTGAAAAGCGGTCCACTGTTAACCAGAGCTACTTAGCAAGCTTGACAAATTTTATTGGTGGTAGCCAACAAATTCGCCATTATCAGGGGCAAGACTACTTTTTTGCTCGCTACCAAAAGCAATTACAAACCAGTCTAGAGGCCGAAATCAACTATGAAAAACAACGCACTTTAAACAGTCTCTTGATCAATAGCATCGATGCCTTTTGCTCAGTCACACCTATCGTCATCGGTGGCTTTATGACCTACTATAATTATTTAGATGCGGCGAGTTTTGTGGCCATCTATCTGGTTTCCCATAATATCGGCTATCAATTTCAAGAGTTGGCCTACTTTACCAACACCCGAAAAGCGACTCGAACTCTTCTCAACAAATACCAAAAACTTTTGGGTCAGTCTGACTCCATCTCACCTAGAAGTATAGAAAACATTTTCCCTATCCAACTTGACAGCATCTCCCTAGAAAAAGAGGGGGATATCCTCCTGTCTCCGATTTCCATGCACATCAAGCAAGGAGAAAAAATCGCCATTATCGGGGAAAGTGGCTCTGGTAAAACAACCCTGCTCAATATCATTCATGGAGAAGAGACACCGACAAGTGGACAGATTAGCTTTGCTGGTCAGAACCTGTCACGTCAAGAAATCACAAGCTTTAGTTCCTATATTCTCCAAGATAGCCATTACTTTGACACTCTATCTCTGGGAGACAATATCCTTCTGGGACTGGATAAAAATAAAGAGACTTTAAATCATATCCTCAAAAAAACAGGATTGGAACATTTGAAAAATCGAACGCTCAGAAATGATAGTCTATCTGGTGGCGAGAAACAACGCCTAGAAATCGCTCGCGCCCTCTACCATGATAGCCAACTCATCTTAGCAGATGAGATTAAGGCCAATCTTGACTCGGAAAATAGCAGAAAAATTAGCGACTTGCTCTTCTCCCTACCTCAAACAGTCATTGAAGTCATTCACCACTACACGGAAGAAGACTTAAAACACTATGACCAAGTCATTCACTTAATCAAAGAAAAGTAATACTCTATAACATACGATTTTAAAAAGCAAGGAACCCGAATTCCTTGCTTTTTAACTCAATATCAAACTGGCTACAATAGGGCTGACAAAGACATAGAGAATACCGGTGACACCGATAGCCAAACCACCCATAGCTCCTGCTACAGAGCCGTATCGAAAGGCTGTGCCTGTTCCGACTGCATGGCCTGTTCCTCCAAGGGAAAGACCAACAGCTACTGGATCGTCAATTTTCAACCACTTCAAAAGGGTTGGTCCGATGACACTGGTTAAAATCCCTGTCGCCACTACTACCACCAAGGTCACAGTCGTCAAACCTTGCAATTTTTCTGTAATTCCCACTGCCATAGCGGTTGTTACTGACTTGGGAAAGAGAGAAATGGCTAGGAAAAAGTCCATGCCAAAAATCTTAGCTACAAGGGCCGTGAAAGAGGTATTGACAACTACTGCTAGCAGACTACCAAAGAGAATACTCCGAGCATGGTGCTTCATCAAGTGAAAACTCTTATAAAGCGGAATCCCTAGAGCCACGGTCGATGGGACAATCAAGTTGTTCAAATAAACCCCACCTTGGTAGTAATCTTGGTAAGAAATACCCGTCACCTTTAGAAAGATGATAATGAAAACAGCTGACAAAAGCAAGGGCGTTGTCAATGGATGTGGAAAACGTCTGTAAATCAGCATTCCCACTAGGTAAGCTAGGATAGACAGGGCAAGCCCAAACAGGGGATTGGAAACAAATTCACTCATTTGGCATCTCCTTTCTCATAATCTCCCTCAAACCGTCTCTTGATAAACTGAACCACCAAAGCAATGAGGATAATATTGATAACAGCTGCGAAAAAGACAATCAAAACAATTGGCAAAAGATAGGGAGCAATCACATCAAACTTCTCCATAATTCCCACTGCTGGCGGCAAAAAGAGAATGGTCATATTGGCCAGCAAGAAATTCCCAACCATGTTGACATGCCTGGTTCTCAACCACTTGAATTGCAGGGCTAGAAAAAGAATAATCAAACCGATAATACTGCCTGGGATAGGCAAATGAAAGAAACTGGAAATCCCCTCTCCGATTAGAGAAATCACAAAGAGAATCATTAATTGAACATATAATTTCATCCTAAACTCCACGAAATAGACTTCTGCATACCAGTTTACTCTTTTTTCAGAAAATTTCAAGGAAATGCACAAAAATTAATAAAAATAGGGAGAAAAGCGAATACAGACAATTAAAGACTTGTGAAAACAGTGTAATTTAGGATAAAAGATGCCAGCGTCCTTCTTGCCAGCTCTTTTAAAAAGTAGTATAATTATTGCATGCGCAATCAATTTATGAAATAAGCATTGTTCCAAGATCTATTTAATGTTTATAATTTTAATGAAAGGAGATACTATGACCTATTTGGAAAAATGGTTTGACTTCAATCGGCGGCAGAAAGAAATTGAAGGTCTCTTGGAAGAGACCATTGCCCAGCAGAGTGACCAAAGTCTGACCTTGAAAGAGTTCTACCTGCTCTACTATCTGGATTTGGCCCAAGAAAAATCTCTACGCCAGATTGACCTACCAGATAAGCTTCATCTGAGCCCGAGCGCTGTTTCTCGGATGGTGGCTCGCTTGGAAGCTAAAAATTGCGGTCTGCTTAGTCGCATGTGTTGTGATCAAGATAGACGCTCTAGCTTTATCTGCCTGACAAGTGATGGGCAAAAAACACTAGCCACACTACAAAAGGCTGTCGAAGAAAGCTTGGAAACTGGTTTGGATTTCTTGATTTAAGATGATTTTTTTAAAAAAAGTTGCGTGCGCAATCATTTTTCTTGACATTCTATTTTACAAGGAGTAAAATAAAGTCATCATTAAACAAAGGAGTTTTTAAAATGATTGAAATTACCTATCTAGATGCCAGCAAGAACGAAAGAACTGTAACGTTCGAATCTTATGAAGACTTTGATCGTTCACAACAAGCTTGTCTTATCGGCGTCGCAGACTACTACCCTGTTCAAAAATTGACTTACAACGGTCATGATTTGGACTACCATGGAACTTACGGAGATATCTTCTTCTATCTCAAGAAACAAGATTTAAGCCAATATAACTAAAAAAGGAGAAATACAATGGCAAAAGCAATTACAGATGCAACATTCGAACAAGAAACAAAAGACGGTTTGGTCTTGGTAGACTTCTGGGCAACTTGGTGTGGTCCATGTCGTATGCAAGGTCCAATCTTGGATAAATTGTCTGAAGAACTTTCAGAAGATGTTTTGAAAATCGTTAAAATGGACGTTGATGAAAATCCAAACACAGCTCGTGCCTTTGGAATCATGTCTATCCCAACTCTTCTCTTCAAAAAAGACGGCCAAGTTGTGAAACAAGTTGCTGGTGTACACACAGCAGAACAGATCAAGGCCATCGTTGCTGAATTGAGCTAATCACACTAGAGACCAAATACTTTCTTTGGTCTCTTTTTTCTTGCCCTTTGCCTTTTTTCAAAAAATATGCTAGACTGTAGGTAGAATATTACGATGTTTGGGACATGCCATCGCTAAAAAAAACCTCTACTTGGTATTTTTTAGCTCCCTCAAGGGAGCTTTTTGCGTGCTCTGAACATTTCCCATTTTGGAAGGAGTACTATGAAACGTCAATCTGCCTTGGTCGTCTTTAGTGGCGGTCAAGATTCTACAACCTGCCTCTTTTGGGCTAAAGAACACTATGAAACGGTCGAAGCCGTCACCTTTGCCTACGGCCAACGCCATCATCTCGAAATTCAAGTCGCTAGAGAAATCGCCAAGGAACAGGGGATTCGTCATCATATCCTAGATATGTCTCTGCTGGGGCAAATCACTGAAAATGCCTTGACTTCTGATCTGGAGATTGAGCAAAAAGAGGGAGAGGTTCCCAATACCTTTGTTGACGGTCGCAACCACCTCTTTCTATCCTTTGCGGCAGTTCTTGCTAAGCAACGAGGCATTAAAGATATCGTGACAGGTGTCTGCGAGACAGACTTCTCAGGCTACCCCGATTGTCGAGATGTTTTTGTCAAATCCCTCAATGTCACCCTCAACCTTGCTATGGATTACGACTTTGTTATCCAAACACCTCTCATGTGGCTAGACAAGGCTGAAACTTGGGAATTAGCCGACCAACTCGGTGCCTTTGACTATGTTCGTGAAAAGACCTTAACCTGCTACAACGGGATTATCGGAAGTGGCTGTGGAGATTGCCCAGCCTGCCATCTACGTCAACATGGTCTAGATGTTTATCTCTCACAGAAAGGAGAGGCCTAATGTTTTTTGCACCCAAAGAAATCAAACAGGAAACTGGGGAGTCTCTTGTCTACAATCCTCACAGAACCTTGGTATCAAAAGAGTTTACCTTCGATGCTGCCCACCACCTCTTTCACTATGAGGGGAAATGCAAATCCCTGCACGGCCACACCTATCATCTGCAGATTGCTGTCAGTGGATTTTTAGATGAACGGGGCATGACCTACGATTTCGGAGACATCAAAGCGATCTACAAGAACTACTTAGAGCCCCACTTGGATCATCGCTATCTAAACGAAACTCTTCCCTATATGAACACGACTGCTGAAAATATGGTTTACTGGATTTTCCAAACCATGAACCAAGAGTTACCAGACGAACGTGGTCTCCGTTTGGAATACGTTCGCCTCTATGAGACTCCGACTGCCTTTGCGGAGTTTAGACGGGAGTGGTTAGATGACTAGGGAACGTGTCCTCAAACTACCAGTTCTGGAAATTTTTGGGCCAACCTTTCAAGGTGAAGGCCGTGCAATTGGGCAGAAAACCATGTTTGTCCGCACTGCAGGTTGCGACTACCACTGCGACTGGTGCGATTCTGCCTTTACTTGGGATGGTTCTGAAAAACCAACTCGCATGACAGCTGACGAGGTCATTGCTGCCTTGGATAAACTAGGAAGCTACGACTACGTCACCCTATCTGGAGGAAATCCTGCTATCCTAGCAGCCAACATGGCTGAGCTAGTAACCAAGCTCAAGAAACGTGGTGTCACTCTGGCTGTTGAAACTCAAGGCTCTCGCTGGCAAAATTGGTTGAAAGACATCGACCAGGTTACTCTGAGCCCCAAACCTCCTTCATCCAAGATGGAAGTCAACTTTGAGACCTTGGACTTTATCGTTTCCCAACTGGATCCAGACAAGGTCACCTTTAAAATTCCTGTCTTTGACGATGCCGATTTGGCCTTTGCCAAAGGTATTCAAGATCGCTACCAACCAGATGTTCTCTTCTTATCAGCAGGAAATCCTGAACCCAAGGCCACAGGCAATATTATCCAAGATCAACTAGACCGTCTCAAAGAACTCTGGGAACGCGTCGCTACTGATGATAACTGGGGCAATGTCCGCGTCCTTCCCCAACTGCATACCCTCCTCTACGATAATCAACGTGGTGTTTAAAATTAGAAAGAAAAAATCATGTCACAACAAGAAGAAATGAAAAACCTAAGCCTACTAGGCAACAAAGAAACCAACTACATTTTCGAATATCAACCCGAAGTCCTAGAATCCTTTGATAATCGTCATGTGGAAAATGACTATTTCATCAAATTTAACTGTCCTGAATTTACCTCACTTTGCCCAATCACTGCTCAGCCAGACTTTGCAACTATCTATATTTCCTACATTCCTGACAAGCTCTGTGTTGAGTCAAAATCCCTCAAACTCTACCTCTTTAGTTACCGAAATCATGGAGATTTTCACGAAAACTGTATCAACACCATCGGTAAAGACTTGGTCAACTTGCTAGACCCTCGCTATTTGGAGGTTTGGGGAAAATTCACCCCTCGCGGTGGCATCTCAATTGACCCCTACTACAACTACGGTAAGCCAGGAACTAAGTATGAAGGCTTGGCAGAACAACGCCTCTTCCAACACGACCTTTATCCAGAGAAAATTGACAACCGCTAAACTCTTCGAACCGCGTTAACATCGCCTTGCCGTAGGTATAGGTTACTGACTTCGTTAGTCTTATCCACAACCTCAAAACAGTGTTTTGAGCTGACTTCGTCAGTTCTATCTACAACCTCAAAGCAGTGCTTTGAGCAACCTGCGGCTAGCTTCCTAGTTTGCTCTTTAATTTTCATTGAGTATAAACAAATACGAAAAAGCCCTGTTCCTCAAGATGAGGAGCAAGGCTTTTTGAGTTTCAATTATTCTTCTGTCCCAAGACAGTTTTTAGCAACGAGAGCTGCAAGAACACCACCAACGATTGGGGCAAGGATGAAAATCCATACTTGTTGAAGGGCTGCACCACCTACAAAGACAGCCGGTGCCAAGCTACGAGCTGGGTTAACTGAAAGTCCAGTAATATTCAATCCAACAAGGATCATAGCCATCAATGACAAACCAATTACCAAACCAGCGATCGCGCCATTGCCCTTGCTTGCTGATGTTACAGTCATGATAACCAAGACAAACAAGAAGGTTGCGATTGTTTCAAACAAGAAACCACCAAAGACAGTGACACCGTTTGCCAAGGCATTTTCACCAAGACTTGCAGTTGACATACCTGAATTTGCCAAGAGGAAAAATACAGAAGCAGATGCAAGGAAAGCACCGACTACTTGACCAAGGATGTAGTTTACAAGTTCTGAAGACGACAAACGTTTGTTAACAAACATAGCGATAGAAACAGCTGGGTTCAAGTGAGCACCTGAAACAGTTCCGATTGAAAAAGCTGCAACTACGATTGCCAAACCAAAAGCAAAAGCAATTCCAAGGTGTCCAAGACCATCAAGACCATTTCCAAAAACAACAGCTCCTGTTCCGATGAACACAAGCATGAACGTACCGATTAACTCAGCAACAAATTTTTTCATTTTCTTTCTCCTTTTTTCAAAAACTAGATACTAGTCTATCAAAAGTAAGAAAGGGTTTCAAGAAAATTGTTTGGAAATTTTCAGGTTTGACTTACTGTCTTTTAATTGAGAGATTCGATAAAAAATACATTCCCTATATAGGAATTATCTGTTATTTATCTCATTAGCATTTAGCAACTTGATATAATCCAGACCCCATTTCTCGACAGCATCTAAAACAACTCTGAATTCCTGTCCCATTTCGGTTAAGCTGTACTCAACTCGTGGGGGAACTTCCGCATAGACCTTTCGTTGAATAATCTTATCCTTTTCTAATTGACGGAGATGACGGGTCAAAATAGTTTGAGTAATCCCAGGCAATAATCTCTGCAATTCTTTAAATCGTTTGGTACCCGTACTCAACTGATAAATGATTACCAGTGCCCATTTCCCCGTTAAAACCCTCTGCGTTGTCGCAAATGGACAAATACCATACTCACTCACTTTATTTGTCATAAAATATCTTCTTTCTATTTTTTTAAAAAAATTTATCTTTTAGTATCAATAATAGTACTACTTTTGATACTAGCTATCAAAAAAGTGTCTACTTGTTTTTTTGTTTGTAACTGTTACAATTATATCATAAAAAAGAAATGGAGAATATATATGTCAACAAACTTAGAAATTTTCAATGCTTATAACCAAGCTTTAATTGCTGGTGACTTTCCTGGTGTCTTTGAAACGATGGCAGACGATATTATCTGGCATCAACCTGGTACTCATAGTATATCTGGTACAGTTGTTGGTAAGGACAAGCTAGGAACTCACCTGGCTACATTTGCTGAGAAAACTAATGGAACCTTTAAGGTGATAACAAATTGGGTTTCTGACAATGAGGATTTAATCGCAGCCAATGTTACTTTTCTTGGAACACGTGCTGATGGTACTGAACTCAATATGAACGGGATTGACCTCTTCCGCATTGAAGACGGAAAAATCAAAGAAGTTTGGCTCTTCTCTTCAGATCAAGCTGAAGAAGATAGCTTTTGGGGATAATTAAAGAGGCAGGGACAAAAAATTTCGATTTCAGGAATTCTTTATTATAAATTTTTAAAATCGATAGATTAGAAAAAAAGCGAACAAGACAGAATTCTGAGTGTCAGATAACTCGTTTTGTTCGCTTTTTATATTTAAGGTTAGACTTTTGTCCCAGACTCTTTTAATTTACTCTCCCAACTGGGCACTGTAAGCGATGATCTGATCAACTGTGTCTGATAAGAACTGAATAGTATCACGAAGTGGTTTGTCTGTTGAAATATCTGCTCCGATAATCATGGCTGACTCAAGTGGTGTCTTGCTACCACCTGATTTGAGGAGATTGAGCCAGTCTTCAGCTCCTGTTTCTGAATGTTTCAAATGAAGGTAACCCGCAGTAGAGATAACAAGACCTGCTGAGTAGGTGTAACTATACAAGCCCATGTAGTAGTGAGCTTGGCGCATCCAAGTCAGAGCCGCATCGTCGTCAATCTCAATGGCATCTCCCCAAAAGTCTGTCAATACTTCCTTCATAATGCTGTTAAGTTTGCTTGCCCCAAAGGTTTCCCCTTCTTCAATCAATGTATAGACCTTACGCTGGAAGGCTGCTTCCAAGAGGTGGGTGATGAAGTTATGGAAGTAGGTATCTGTCAAACGGTGAGCCAGAGCGAAGCGTTTTTGACGAGGGTCGTCAGACTGGTGCTCCAAGTAGTCACTGAGGAGCAATTCATTAAAAGTTGACGGTGCTTCAACATAGTAGGTCGACATGTGGGCGTTGAAGTAGCTCTGGTGATTATCTGAAAAGATGAATTGACCAGAATGCCCGATTTCATGAATCAAGGTATAGACATCGCTCAAACGGCCTGTCCAGCTCATGAGAACATAAGGATGCACGCGATATGGGTCCGCTGCATAGCCACCAGAATCCTTACCACTATTGGCAGCAAAGTCCACCCAGCGTTCTTCTTGGTAACGAGCAACTTCCTGACAATATTCTTGCCCCAAGGGTTCTACTGACTTCATGACCAACTCATAAGCATCGTCAATAGTCACTTGAGGATTTAGAGCGCTATCTAAGTCTAATTTCCAGTCTGCAAAGGTCATCTTTTCAAGACCGTTTACCTTAGCAACGTGCTTGAGGTATCTCTGAGCAACTGGCGCAAAATCTTTCATTATGAGGTCAATCTGACGGTCAAACATGGCACGGTCCACTTCTTGCTCAGCTAAAAGATAGTCAAAGACTGAGTCATATCCCTTCATATCTGCCAATAGTTTTTCAGACTTGACTTGGGCTAGATAGGCCGCTGCAGCCGTATTTTGGTGCTTACGAAGACCTTCTGAGAAGGAACGGAAAGATTTCTCACGAACCTCAGCATCCTCATGGTTTTGGTAGAAATTTTCATAGGTCACAAAGCTGTTTTTGTAGGTCTTGCCATGAGCTTCAAAGTCAGACATTTCGAAATCCCCAGCTCGCATCTTAGTATAAATGTCCTGCGGACTGTAGAAAACTTCACCGAGATTGGTCAAGGCCTTCTCCACATCAGCCCCTAGATAGTGGGCTTTTTTGATTTTTGCCTGACGAATGGCAGCTGTTAAATGAGGTAATTCACCCAAACGGTCCAAGACTTTCTCGTCCGCTGCCACCAAGGCATCGTCAAAAAAGGTCAAGGCTACGCTGGCATCTGTTTCAAATTCCATCCCAGCTTGGGCAATGTTAGCAAATTCGTCATTGCTATAGTCTGTCGTCTGAGGCATAAAGCCATAGTTTCCAATATGGCTCATCTGAATGTAGATTTGTTCCAATTCCGCAAAGGCCTTTTCAAAATCCTCAAAAGTGTGAAGATTGCCCTTGTAATCACGGCTAAACTGGTTGATGTCTTCGCGAGCCTTCTCGATCGCACGTAAGAAATCCTCACGGTCTTGGTATAGGGCTGTTAAATCCCAAAGTTCCTTCTCTGGAAATTCTGAACGGTGTTTTTGTTCCATTTTCTTCCTCTTATTTCTCTAATTCTAATAAAACACTAAGGGCTGATAAGGCGTAAAGCGGTGCTGTTTCTGCTCGCAAAATACGAGGACCAAGACCTGCCAAGACTGCTCCCTTAGCTTCAAAACTCTCGATTTCCGCAGGTGACAGACCACCTTCTGGACCAAAGATAAAGAGCAATTTGGCTCCTGTTTCAAGAGCAGCGACTGCTTGTAAGAGCGCAGCGGCTTCTCCTTCTTTGGCCGACTCTTCATAAGCTACTACGACGCGGTCAAACTGGTCAAGTTGGGCTAGGAAGTCTGCCTTTTGCTCAAACAGCTTGATGCTTGGAACAACATTACGCTTGCTTTGTTCTGCTGCTCCAAGGGCGATTTTTTCTAGTTTTTCAACCTTTTTACCCAACTTCTTGCCATCCCACTTGGCAACGGACCAATCGGCAGGAAAAGCCCAGATTTGGCTGGCACCGAGTTCGGTTACTTTTTGAGCGATGAACTCCAACTTGTCTCCCTTTGGAAAGCCAGATGCGATGGTCACTTGGACTGGCAGTTCCACATTGTCAGCTAGCTCTTCGACCAACTCAAACTGACGATTTTCCACATCTAGCACACGCGCCAAGCGCTTAATCCCATCATCAAAGACTAAGGTAACCTCATCATCTTCCTTCAGGCGCATAACCTGAAACATATGCTTGCTGGTTTCCTTGTCCTCGATGGTGACAGGAGAGTTAGCACTGCCTTTGACAAAATACTGCTGCATCCTAGCCTCCAATCACACCTGAAATATCCTTGGTCTTCTTGAAAACACAGGCATTCCATTCCCCTTGAATCATGTGGGTTTCAAGGAAAAATCCAGCTGACTCAGCCGACTCGCGCACCATGTCCCACTTGTCCTTGATAATTCCACTCATGATGAGGTAGCCTTCATCCTTGACCAAACGATAAGCATCATCCGTCAGATGAATGAGGATATCCGCCAAGATATTAGCCACAATGACATCTGCCTCAATCTCAACATCCTTAAGTAAGTCTCCTGCTGCTACATGGATGTTTTCCATTCCAGGGTTGAGTTCAATATTTTCCTGAGCAACTCGAACTGCTACATCATCCAGATCGTAGGCAAAGATTTCCTTGGCACCAAGTAGCGAGCTGGCAATAGAGAGAACCCCTGAACCAGTCCCCACATCCAGCACCGTTTCGCCACCACGAAGAACCTGTTCCAAGGCAAAGAGACTCATCTTGGTTGTTGGGTGGGTTCCCGTTCCAAAGGCCATACCAGGGTCTAGCTTGATAATTTTTTCTCCCGCAGTCGCCTCATAGTCTGTCCAAGACGGCACGATGGTCAAATCATGAGTGATACGAGCTGGCTCATAGTATTTCTTCCAGTTGTCCGCCCAGTCTTCCTCAGCCAAGGCAGTCGTCCCCATTTTTACTTCTCCCAAATCCATAAAATCTGTCAATTCTGCTAAGCGAGCCTGTAAGTCCGCCTCAACCACTGCCACATCCACCGTGTCAGGGTAGTAGGCCGTCACCACAATTTCTTCTTGTTGCTCAACCTCTGGGAAAATCTCACCAAAGCGGTTAACATTTCCCACATAGTCCATACTGTCTTCAATCGCAACACCTTGTGCTCCTAGCTCAATCAAGAGATTGGAAACCAACTCCTCTCCCTCACGCTTCACTGTAACTCTTAACTCTTGCCATGTTTCCATTTAATTTTTCCTTATCAATCTATTAATTCTTCTAATTCTTTTAAAGTTCTTCCATCCTGATTTTTCCAATCAGTTCGTCCGTTCGTTTGCATACCCAGCAAAAAAGCCGCTGCATAAGAAGGACTAGAAAAGAGTTGTTTTTCCTTTAACACTCCATCTTGAATAACCTGTGAATCTATTAAATTCTGACGCATTTCTTTTAAACTTGCTGGAAGGTTAGGAGAATCCATTATTTCTACTTGACTTCCTTCTAAAACAACAAAACCTTCAGTTGTCCGTTCACAAGTTGCTTCTATTACTTTGTTAGATTTCTTAGTTTTACGCTTTAAATAAAGATAAGTTGAATGATTATCAGTCAAATCTTTACTAACTTCCTTTGTCATTGGAACAAAAACACGATAACCTAAAGTGCCGATAATCATTAGTGTATTTTCAATAATTTCGTCCAGTTCAGATTCCTTTTCCTCAGTTACATTACCAGGATTTGGATCATTCCCATTTTTCACAATATAGCGACCAGCTTGTTTAGCAAGTTGAGTAAATTTATTTTCCAAATAGCTAATTTCTGTTGGACCGAAAGAATTATTTTGAGTTGTTAGAATTATGACGTCATTAAAATAATCTGCGTGAGTATCGCGGGTATGCTCTTGAATTCGCAACAATACCCCTTCACCATTTTTCCGAGTTATCGCCTGACCAATATAGGTCACATCTTTCTGTTTATCTTCATCTCGACCAAATAAGAAATAAATACCACTTTGTTTCATTTCATCACGAGACTTCAAATCTCCCAACTGAATACGAGGTATTTTGTAAATCACTCCCGTCCAATTTGACAAAGTACATTTGATTTTTCCAGTTACTTCACCATCCATGAGAAACATATTGATATTTTTGCTACGCTTTGCCATTTATCGAACTTCCTCCAAATAATCTCTCACTCTATCCTGCAACTGAGGTACAACTTGACTGGAACTAAGAAATTCCTCAACATTCATGAGCTGATAGCCCTGTCCTTCATCACCAAAGGTGATATTGTCAAACTGTTCTTGACTTAGCTGACCAACCATAAAGACAGAGTGCCGATCTTCATAGAGCATACTTGGATAAACCTTGCTCCAAAGCAGACAATTCTCAGTCAGATGAATTCCCAGTTCTTCATAAACTTCACGCGCTGCGCACCCAAAAGGGCTTTCATCACCTTCACGTCCACCACCTGGCAGTTCCCACATATTGGGCCAGGGAATGCTTGCCTTATCATCGCGTAAGATAGTCAGAAGCTTATTCCCACAAAACAAAGCAATCTTACAGCCTGTGAAATCAGAAATCTCTATGTCCATGTCAAACTCCTTTGTCTAATTCTTGTTCCAGCTCTGCTAACCAGTTCTCATAATAGCTTTTCTCGTCCCTCAACATGCGACTAGTATTCATTTTCTGTCTAGCAGTCTTCATAGCCTTGCGAGTTTTAGCTACATCATTCTTAACTTTAAATTGATACCAGGCTTGAATCATTTGCACATCTGCCATTTTTAGAGATAAAAAGGATTTAACGCTTCGAATACTTGCATATTCCTCCGCTTTCTCATGATCACCTTCTAGCAAGGCGATTTGAAGAAGGTTTAGTTGGCAAAGAGTTTCAGACATCGAGTGTTCTGTTCTCTCTAGTAAAGATTGAAATAGCTCTTTAGCTGCCTCTAAATGACCATCCAATATGAAAACCACTCCCTGAAGAGTTTCAATACTTTCTGCGAAACTCCCTCTCGCATCCTCATCAACAGTCATGGTAAAATCTTTCAAATCATATTTTTGAGGAGCCAGCAAAGTTTGAGCAGAATGTCTCAATACCAAGTAGGCGTATTTGGTATTTTCAGGGTATTGTAGCAATTCCCAGATTTTTGCTCCATCGGTGATTCCGACTGGCAAAACGTTGTTTAAGAAGAAAGATAAATTTAGAAAAATCCAAGTGCCTGCAAAATACCAGCTTCTTGTCAAAAATCCAAAAAGTGTTGCCAATAATATCAAGCAAAGGTGAACTATCAAGCCACCTGAAAGCATTAAGATGATTCTTTGATCACTTTCATTCTCTTTTAAACCAATATACTGAGCACCAACATTTTTTATAACTGCTGTTCGACTAAGATGAAGCCTTCCTGACTTTTTGGTTAAAAGAAAGTTCCCTAATCCAAAAGCCACCAGACGATAGCCTGTCAGATAACCACAAAATGCATGACCAAGCTCATGAAGAATAAAGATTACATACATGCTTAGAAGAGCGAAGGCATATCCAAAAGTAAAGACTAAAACTGCGGAATACCCCAACTCTGCAAATGCGATTGTTCCACAAGCAAAAGCTAGCATCATCACAAGAACAGACACTGTCTGAATCAAATACGTCACAATTTTTTTCATAAACTCTCCCAATAATCCCTAGTATCTTGGATAAGGATAAAATTCTCCCTCTTCCAAGCCTACTTTTCCTTCTTCAAAGACTTCTGGGTTCCATTCCATGACAAATTCTTCTGCTTCTGGGTCTTCCAAAAAGTCCATAAGGGCATCTAGTCCAACCTCGGCAGTATCTTTAAGGAATAGAGCAAAATAAGCTAAAAATTCACGAGAAAAACCTTTTTTAGGCAAGTAAGGGATGACAGTCAAATAGTCTTCCTCATTGACGGTTGACTTGGCATGGTTGTAAAAAAGTACAGCTTCTTCAAAAAGGATATCATCTGACGAAACCTCTCCTTCTTCATCCACCATCTCCACACCTGTAGCATTTTGCGCTTCCAATAGAAAACTCACTTCAACTGCGTGGTTACGCTTGTCCCAGCTAATCTCAAAATCAAAGGGAAAATTCTTCTCCAACTCTTCCTCTAAAACATCTAAAAATCCGTATGTTGCCATTTTGTCCTCTTTCTATGCGACTCTTAAATCGCCCCGATTGCTCGGAAATATGCTAAAATAGATACTACCATCTTACCACAAAATTATTTTATGTCCTAATTATACCATATTACCTCATTTAAACCCTTGGTATTAGTGATTTTCTTAAAAGTCTGATTTCTTTATTTTTCCTGAAAAATCAATATAAAAAGCCCTCAAAAGGGCTAAGAAACCTATAAAATCAATAGACAAGTAACTAGCACAATTGAACGTGCTTTTTTATTGACTATTACCACGATACCACACTTAATCTTAGGCTTGAATTTTCTTATCTGCAATAGCATCTGTCAAAGTCTGAGAAAAGTTAAGTCCCATTTCTCGTCCCAACTTATCTGCCCATCTTGGTATGGTCAAGGTCTTTTTAATTGGTTCCTGACTTCCTAGGTATTCTAATACATCAACAGATACCATAGAAATAAAAGATTTATCAAGGTCATAGGTTGACACGAAATCTTCATCATCTTTAAAAGGATCATTATCAATTAAAGACAAGCTATTGATATCTGATGGCTGGGGCAAATCTTCATCATTCTCTATCAAATCTGCAACAGTTATGCCTAACCACTCCGAACCCATAGCCAAAGCCTCAGAAATCCCCGCACCTTGTGTAGCTGAGTATTCAAAATCCGGAAAATGAACAAAATAAGTCGCTTTTACCTCATCTGTATCATCATAATAAAATAAAGCTGGATATGTCACTAACATTTCACTACCTCCATATCAAAAAGCAGGGGCTGAATTTTACAACCCAGCTTGCTTTCTTATCCCTCTTTCAGTGTACTTATTCAGTTCACCATGAGGGATTGTGATAGGTCTTTCCCCTTGCTTCTCCATTTTAATATGAGAACCTTTACCGCCTCTAGTCTTTATCCAACCATGAGCCGTAAGGAGTTTAACCATCTCTTTTTGTGTCATAGGCATAGCGCTTTTACCTCCTGACAACACCATTATAACACGTGCTACACGTATTGTAAAGGAGTAATACTTATTATTCTCTTATACATAAAAGCCCCTAGATGTGGTTCTAAGGGAAGTCTTATATAAACGGATAAGCAGAACTATCAGAGTTCCTGCTTTTCTCGACCCACTAGAAGTGGCTCGATTGAATCTTAACATTACTTCTCCTCTCTTCATTAAAAAATGATTATCACCCAAAATTATATTACGATTTTTCTAAAAGACTAGCAAAAACTACTAAATCAATACGTTCGGTAGAAGAGAAACTTGCATTGTCAGATAAACTGTTTCATCATTTACCATACTTTATTCATTAGTAATATCACTTGATTTGAAGTATAATATTGGAAAGGAAATCAGTAATGAATTTAGAACAGTATTTAGGGAAAGAAGTTAGGATTGTTTTTGTTGACGGGCAAATTTTAGAGAGTCATTGTAATAGGCTTTACAGGGAAACTTGATACGGAAGATGAACTCTATGATGAAATTACAATAAGAACAGATAAATATCCATATGTTGGATTTAATGAATCTGAAATCGCATCAATAGAATTAACTCAAGACGGTATTACAAAATAACAGGAGTTGTTTATCATGAATAAAACTAAAAAAGAGAATTTAATTTTCATTGATGGTTGGGAGCATGTGCATTGCCCTGTATGTGGAACTTTAGTAGAAACTTATAATATTTGCGATGTTTGTCATTGGCAAAATACGGGAGCATTTAATATCGATGGTGGTCCTAATAAAATGACGCTTGCTGAAGCGAAAATGGCTTATAAAAGGAAGAACGACATGAATGAATCACAAAAGACTTGGGAAATTGACGGGGAAATCTGGATACATTGCCCTGTTTGCGGAACTGAAGTTATGGACTATGATATCTGTGACGTCTGTCGTTGGCAAAATACAGGTATTATAAATATAGACGGTGGTCCAAATAAAATGACTCTAGCTGAAGCTAAAGAAGCTTACGCAAGGAGAAAAATCGTAAAAATTCGAGAATTTGATACAGTGTTGTTAAAAAACGGTCAAACGGCGACAATTGTCGAAAAGTTAAGTGAAGATACTTTTATTGCTGACATAGGAGATTCCCCGAAAGACTGGGATACCATAACAATTACAATCAATGATATTGAAAAAGTAGTGTATAGAAATAGCTAATAGATTTGTATAGTGTTGGGAGTAACCTTAAATGAATAAGACTGGAAAAGAGAATTTAATCATTATTAACGGTAGCGAATATGTCCATTGTCCAGTATGTGGTACTGTTACAGCAGTGTATGATATCTGTGACGTCTGTCAGTGGCAAAATACAGGAGAAACTAATATAGATGGTGGCCCTAATGAAATGACACTAGCTGAAGCCAAAGAAGCTTACGCAAAAGGGATTCCAATAATATAAAAAGGAAAATTTATGGAACTTGAAAACTTTAACAATAAGGTTGTTAAAATTACTGATACTGACAATAAAACATATGAAGAGATTTGTCTTTTTAATGATAAAGAAGTCTATGATGAAGAATATCTATCAAAACAGGAAATAGATGGATTAAACTATTCGAGAATGAAATTGTAACAGTTGAAATGATCAACAAAGATTAAATGGAGTAAAAACTCCTTCTAATAGATAGCCACTATTTCACTTTTCAACCATGTTTATAATTTCTTTTAAGCTTGGTTTTGTTTTTCTGATTCTATCCCATGATCTCATTTTTAAAAAAGTCCCTAAATAGATACCGTTTATCTTTGGTAATTCGTTAGAAAGATTGTACTTCTCTCGAATCTCATCTTTATGACTTTCTACAAATTTGCTACGAGGTAAGCAATAAAAAATACCTTCCCCAAAATAACTTAAATCTTCATCAGATAGTTCAATAAGCTCTTCAGGTTTTACAAAAATCGCTCTATTAACTCTATCTTTGCCACTGGCAAAGGCTTTCTCCACAAATCTTTTATCTAGTCCCATCTTTATTTAACTCTCTCAAATTGTTTTAGTTCCAGAACAGTCAGTTCTTTAAATTCTTTTCCTGTTTCGTTTAAATATTTGTTAATTTTTCCAAGATTGTATTTCATAGGTGCTGATTTCACTCCATTTGGTAAACCAACTAGTCCGTCAAATTCCATAAATGCCTTATTTTCAGGTAGCTTTGAATTTGAAGTATTCATCTAGTTCCATTTTCTCCTTTTCAAATATTACTATCTAAATTTATATCTACTATATACTTTATCAAGAAAACTTCCTAACTTGGTAATTCCATCATTTCCATTCCTTATCCCTCTCTTTTCATTATAGTTCATGCAATAACATCTAGCAATATTATTTCTCAAATCAGCAATTCCACTTCTTTAGGCTTAACTATCATATTTTGAGCTTTAAGGAAAATCAATTCTCTCATGCTGATACCTCTCCTCATTAAATTAAATAGTCAAACAGATTCTATCTTACACCCTGATTATTACAAAACCATTGAAATATCACAACTAATAGGCTAGAATGGACATAGTAAGATATATTAGATGAGTCATTCTACTCAAATCCACGCTAGAAAGGACTGCTATGCCAGACAATCTCGCGCTTCGCATGCGCCCTAAAACCATCGACCAGGTCATTGGTCAGGAACATCTGGTCGGGCCTGGAAAAATTATCCGCCGCATGGTGGAAGCCAACCGCCTGTCCTCCATGATTCTTTATGGACCTCCGGGAATCGGCAAAACCAGTATTGCCTCTGCCATCGCAGGAACGACCAAGTATGCCTTTCGAACTTTCAATGCGACAGTTGATAGTAAAAAACGACTGCAAGAAATCGCCGAAGAGGCTAAATTCTCTGGTGGTCTCGTCCTATTACTAGACGAAATCCATCGTCTTGACAAAACCAAGCAAGACTTTCTTTTGCCACTCTTAGAAAGTGGACTAGTTATCATGATTGGGGCTACAACTGAAAATCCTTTCTTCTCTGTCACTCCTGCCATTCGTAGCCGTGTTCAGATTTTTGAGTTGGAACCTCTGTCTAACCAAGACGTCAAGGAGGCCCTGCAGATAGCTCTAAGTAACTCTGAGCGTGGTTTTGATTTTCCAGTAGAACTAGATGAGGATGCGCTGGATTTCATCGCAACTTCCACAAACGGAGACCTTCGTTCTGCCTTTAACTCACTAGACTTGGCCGTTCTCTCTACTCCCGAAAATGACAAGGGCATCCGCCATATCACTCTAGACATCATGGAAAATAGCCTGCAGCGGAGCTACATTACAATGGACAAGGATGGAGACGGTCACTATGATGTTCTATCTGCCCTGCAAAAGTCTATCCGTGGCTCAGATGTTGATGCCAGTCTTCACTATGCTGCCCGCTTGATTGAGGCTGGTGATTTGCCAAGTCTCGCGCGTCGCTTGACCGTTATCGCCTATGAAGATATCGGTTTGGCCAATCCTGAAGCCCAGATTCATACCGTGACTGCTCTGGATGCTGCCCAAAGGATTGGTTTCCCAGAAGCCCGCATTCTCATTGCCAATGTCGTCATTGATTTGGCCCTTTCTCCAAAATCCAACTCAGCCTATGTAGCTATGGATAAGGCACTTGCCGACCTCAAAACATCAGGGCACTTGCCTATTCCGCGACACCTGCGTGATGGGCACTACAGCGGAAGCAAGGAACTGGGGAATGCCCAAGACTATCTCTATCCACACAACTATCCTGGAAATTGGGTCAAGCAAGACTATCTGCCAGAAAAAATTCGTAATCATCACTATTTCCAAGCAGAAGATACTGGTAAATATGAACGGGCTTTGTCTCAAAGAAAGGAAGCTATCGACCGTTTGCGAAAAATCTGAAATCCTTTTCAAAAAATTGCACTTTCCTCTTGATTTTTTTTGAAAAAGTGGTATCATATAAACATAGAAACGCTGTGGTGTACGACTTCACACTTAAGTGTTGACCGACTATTTTTTGTATTATTAGGGAAACAAAAGTCTTCTAACAGCATGTAGGCCGTCTCACACGGAAACAGCTTCAGTTAGAGCGAGTTGCCCACCTGCTTAATTGCGCGGGTTCAATACAAACCGTGAAGTTTCGGCACCAATACAGCTTTTTTCTTTGCCTCCTTAGCTCAGCTGGCAGAGCAGCGGACTCTTAATCCGTGGGTCACAGGTTCGATCCCTGTAGGGGGCATCTAAATACAACAGGAAAAAGCCTTGATTTACAAGGCTTTTTTGCTTATCTATAACTGATTTGCCTCATCATTTGCCCCACTTTTAAATCTATCTTTTCTTTTTGAATCAAATTACATCTTAACAAATAGTGTAAAGCCAGTTACTTTTGCTTTGATGCCATACAATATTTTCATGTAGAGAAGACAAATTCTATCTTCTCTTTTTATTTTCAAAATAATAAAAACTGATTTTCTTTTCATGAATCAGACTGAAACTTCCAAATTTTCCATTTAGTTTATTGATATTTCCTCTAAAAAGGTGTATAATATTTTTGTTATCAAACTATACTATATAACAGGATGGTATTGAAATGAAATTTTCTAATCGTTTATCGCTATTCCTTGCAGGAGTTATTTTTGTCCTTTTAGCACTCTTTCTATTTACAAACCCAGTAGCTAATCTTGTTGCTTACAGCTGGTGGATTGCATTTGGTTTACTGGTTTCTTCTATAGCAGCTATTTTAGGCTATTTCTCTGTACCAAAAGAGCTTCGCTCACCAGCTCATCTTTTCCAAGGGATTGTTAATCTTCTCTTAGCTCTTTACCTCGTTGCCTATGGCTTTGTGACGCTGCCAGTTGTCATTCCAACTATTTTAGGAATTTGGTTAATTGTAGAAGCCATTATAGTTTTCTTTAAAGGCAATCGTCTGGGATTGATTTTCCCTATTATTGGCAACCATATCATGTGGATAGCGTTGCTTGCATTTTTACTAGGTCTAGTGATTTTGTTCAATCCAGTAGCTACAAGTGTCTTTGTCGTTTATGTCGTTGCCTTTGCATTTTTAATTGTTGGTTTCACCTATATCCTTGATGCCTTTCGTAAATAATCTAGCTGCCATTTTGGGCATATTAAAATAGCTGGGAAGTTACATTCTCAGCTTTTTCTGTTGCCTCCTTAGCTCAGTTGGTAGAGCAGTAGACTCTTAAGCTATGGGGCGCAGGTTCGAGCCCTGCAGGGGGCACATCTAAATCAACAGAAATAAGCCTTGAAACCAAGGCTTTTTTTAACGTCTAATAGCTTTTTGTAGAAAAGTATTTAAAAATAAAAGAGAAGAGAATCTCTCACTCTCTTCTCAGTATATCTTATTAAATTTAGTTTTTCTTAATCTACCTGATTTTCCTTTGCAACGACAAATTCCTTAACCAATCGATAGATAACAGCAAATACGGGGGTAAAGAATATCATTCCAAGTAGTCCGAAAAGATTCCCTCCGATACTAGCAGCCGCAAGCGTGAAAATAGCTGGCAAACCAATAGACTGACCTACAACTCTAGGATAAATAAGGTTTCCTTCAATCAGCTGTATAACTTGATATAGAAGAAGAGAAAGTAAGGCTTGAGTAGGACTCACTGTGAAGATAAAAATCGCTCCCACAACACAAGCAATCATAGGCCCTACATAAGGAATGAACGATAGCACTCCTGCAAAGATACCTGTCATTACTCCATAGGGTATCCCAAACACGCTGTAACCAACCGCTATCATAACTCCTATGATAACTGCTTCAATCAGCTGACTCATCAAAAATTGGTCATAAGTCTCTAGTGCTACTTGTCCAATGTAAGTCAACTTTATCACCACCTTCTCTGGAAGAAAAACTTTTAGAAGTCGACTCGTCATCGCTGCCAAATGTTCCTTACTGGATAAAAATGAAAAGGTGAAGACTATAATCAAAAAGGCATTCATCAAACTTGAAAAAATATTGCCGATATTACTAGTCAGACCTGATAAAAAACCTATCAAAGCTTGGCTAATAGAACTAGATTGTCCCTGTATGCCTGATACGATAGTTGACAACATGTCTTTGGTTACAAATTCCGAGCTGCCTAGCAATTTCCCAAGTTGAGTAAGGACTGTTGAAAGGACTGTTCCCAGCTGACTAATAGTCTGAGCTAGGGTTGGCAGCACCAAAACCAAAAGAGCAATCACGATTAAGATAAGAGCTAGGAAAACAAGTACCATGGCAATCGGACGACGCAACTCTGCCTTTACCTTCAATTTAACTAAGTACTGTTCAATTTTTTTCATAGGAACATTAAGCACAAAAGCAATAACAGCACCATAAATCAAGGTTGATATTACATCAAAGAGAGAGATTGCTCCTGATATAAAGCTCGATGCATTCAGAATTACAAGAGCAACCAGCCCTATAAAAAGTATTAACGGGGTGTATTTTTTTACTAAGTTCATAAATTCTCCTTAATAAACATGTTTAGATACGACTATACTATTTGGTTTTTCAAACTCTCGATTAAGGTAGGCTTGGTAAGTTCCTGGAGCGATAAATCCTTTGGGTGAGAGGATATCGGTGCCAGCCTGACCGACTATGGTATCAGCCAAGAGCACACAGTTTGTAGATAAGACAAAGTAGGATTTAAACTTAGATTTGATAAATTTATAAAGTTCCCCATCTGTCTCATGTCTGATTTTATAAGCGTAGATGTAGTCTTCCTTACCATCACCTGTCATGATTTTATCTGCACTTGGCTCCCATGGAATCGTCAGTTGTTTCAATTCAGCCAACTTTTTCTGAACTGCTTTTTCCATTTCAGGCGTCAAATCTATCCCATAACCAAAAAGCGTTTTTTGACTCTCGCGTTTACATAGGTCAATGTACTTGTCACGATCACAGAAATATAAGACACCATCTCCTACCATGCCAAATAAGGTCTCAGAAGACGGATCATAGTTGCCATAAGAAATAACACGGCCTTGATAGCAGATATCCACATGACCAATTGCCGAAAACAGAGAGGTCTCAGCTGTATGAATAAAAATTTCAAGCTCCGCTGTCTTACCAGACTTCACCATTCCAAGATGGATATCCTCTCTCTCATCAGCATTTTCCTGCATGAATTTATTGATTTTTGCTAAAGTACTTGCAGGGATGAGAGCGGCTAGGACAATAGGTAAGCTAATTCTTACACGACGTTTGAGATGGTTTTTCCCAATTTCCTCCTCAAACAAGAAACCGTCACGGATATTGGACACACCATAAAGGAAAAAATAAGCCCCTAATACAAAGAGTTGAAAAACAGAATTTCCTGTAGAGGACAAAAGACTAGTCCCACCAAGAAAAACTAGTACGAGTCCATCTAGTAAGAGACGAAAACGAGGTCGAATTTTGTTTTTGCGGTAGAGAACATAGGTGACAAGGTTGATAGTAGCATGAAAAATCTGATAAACTCCAATCACAAGAGCCAAAATATAAATCGGCACATCCGTCGCAAGATTCGAGCCTAGCAAATATCCCAGCACTAACAATTTAACCAGCGCAACTCCCAAGGTGTCCGTTGACTGACTTTTTTTTAAAATACGTAATACTAAATCTAAGACCGTTGCTATCCAAGCTAAAAACAGAACCAGTCGAATAACCGTTACTGGCAACCAAGTCCCCGTGACCATCAAGATGAGACCTAGCAGAACAAACAAGAACCCCTGAGCAAGTAATTTCTTACCTGTCAGACCTAAAGATAGAATTTTCGCCATATAAAAACCTTTCAACAATAAAAATTAAACACTCCGATTAAACTGACTAGTAAATAGCCAACACTACAAACAGCCTGTGCCAGCAACATATGGTGACTAGAAATGACTGTAGTAATGTCACCATCTTGTCTTATGCACTTCTAAAATTTGTTATATTGATTAGAAACCAGAGCTTATAAAAACTAGCTAAACTCGAGAGATAGACACAATTGCGACGAAAAAATGTATAACCAATTCAACTTGTTAAGGTAAGAAAGCATTATTTCCAATCTATTAATTATTCATCTATTACCTATTATGACACAATATTCCCTATAGTTCAACTTTTTACTTGTTTTTATATTACACGGACTAAAAAGTTTTCAACAGTTGATTGCATTTGTTTTAATAAGTTTTAACCTTTCTTGGTTAGATAAAAAAAGAACCATACAGTTTAGAATCTGTATGGTTTTTGCCCCACTTTTGTCCCATTTTTAAATCATGACATTGAAAATACCTAAAATCACTTATATTTCAATATTTTTAATTGCTCTCAATATGAAAGTCCTTTCCAAATCCCTGTAGGGGGCATCTAAATACAACAGGAAAAAGCCTTGGAATCAAGGCTTTTTTGTGTAGTCTTAGCACTAAAAAACGATAGAAAAAACACCCCTTCTGAACTGCACCCCAAAAGTTAGACAGAAAAAACCTAACTTTTGTGGCGCAGTTCATTCGCGTCACATGAAGTTATTTAAGCATCTCCTTTTTTTTTTATTACCATTTTCTGTTATAATAAATTGTACTTCTAAAATAGAAAGGTCTTAAGATGACAACTCTTATTAAACATAAACGTGTAGAATTTTCAGAACTTTTTTATGACTTAGTTTTTGTTTTTGCAATTTCAAAAGTAACTACTTTAATTGACCATCTTCATAACGGTATTTTGACTTGGAATTCTTTCCTTGATTTTTTCATTGCTACTTTGGTTCTCATCGATTCCTGGATGATTCAAACCGATTATACCAATCGCTATGGAAAGAACTCTTTATTTAACATAGTAATCATGTTTATCAAAATGGGACTTTTACTCTTTATAGCCAATATGATTGGACCTGATTGGCAACAATATTTTCATTATCTCTGTTGGGCTATTGGTACATTAACCCTTACCTTATTTTTTCAATATTTGGTTGAATTTTTTAGAAAATCAACCGATGATGTTCATCGGGAAAGTATCAAAGGTTTTCTATGGATAACCGGTCTAGGAAGTTTAGGAGTCTACCTAGTAGCTCTTCTTCCTATTTACGTTGGAGTCTCTGTCTTATTTGCTAGTATTCTGCTAACATTTATTATGCCAATTATCTTGCTTAGTAAAGATAAGCATTACCAGGTAAATCTCCCCCATTTAATCGAGCGCATCTCCCTTCTTGTCATTATTACGTTTGGAGAGATGATTATGGAGCTAGCTAACTTCTTTACAATCGAGAATTTCTCGATTTATTCGGTTCTTTATTTCATTATTATGCTTTCTCTGTTCTTGTTTTATTTTGGTCAATTCGACCATGCTATTGATGAAGAATCTAATCAAAAGGGACTATTTCTAATTTACAGTCACTATCCTATTTTCATTGGACTTATTATGATGACCGTTTCGATGAGTTTTCTTCTGAATCCTGAAGCTAATCTTCTCTTTGCAACCAGCTTCTCTTATATCGGATTTGGCCTCTTTCAAGCTGCTGTCCTAGTAAATGGGCCCTATAACAAACACTATCTTCGCTATTCGAAAAGTTACTACTGTGTCCAAGCTACACTCTATCTGGCTGCCTTGATTCTCTCTTTAATCTTTGCTTCTAATCCTATAATAGTAGTAAGTATTACAACCATTTTAGCTCTAGCTATAGCTATTCATTCTATTTATTTTTATATGACACAGACTAAAAAACATTCCACACCTTACTGGGAGTTGTTTTAATGAGTTTATAAGATTAAAAAGCTTTGGGAACCAAGGCTTTTTTTTCATTAATTTGTTTTTCCATTTTATCCTCCAATTTGATCTCGCACTGACATTTATTTATAACAAAACTATATATCTAGAATAGCATAATCATTAGGTATTATAGGTTTTCAAACCAAATACGAGTCATTCGTTTTTGCCCCACTTTTGCCCCATTTTTAAATCCTGACATTGAAAACACCTAAAAGTATTTCCCTAAAATCAGCTATATTTCAACATTTTTGTTTATTTTCAATATGAAAAGTTCTTACAAATCCATGTAGGGGGCATCTACATACAACAGGAAAAGCCTTGGAATCAAGGTTTTTTTCGTATCTTCTACAAAAAAAGCAAGAGTTTTAGAGGACTATGACTCTAGATGTACATTTTACTTAAATGACTGAAGGTCTTTTCTTAATAAAAACACCCCAAAAATTAGATTTTTTCTGTCTAACTTTTGAGGTACAGTTCAAAACGCGAAATAGCATTTTTTATTTTAGGTTACTAATCTAATCGAATAAACATCATGGCATTTAACAAAGATATGAGTGAGACCGTGTTTATATTATTTGAATAGATCAGTCTCTTATTTTCAATCGGAGGAATAATAAAATTAGAAATGATGATATCATAAGGCGATTCTTCTAAAGATTCCTTTGATAATTCTAATTCAGTCCAAACTTCAAGTTCAAAATTGTTGCTGCAATAATAAGAAAGTGTCTCTGCAACGGATTTGGCATGATACTGATCAAAATTGCTCATAACCAGAACCTTCAGCTTTGGCTGATTTTGTAGTAAATTAAGCACCAAATGTTTGGTATGAGTGATGAAGGTATAAGATATATGATTTACCATCATTGAACTAGAACAAACCTCAAGAGTCTCTAAATAATGAGAAAGCTCTTTTTTTACATCTGAAACAAATTTAGGAAAAATATTTTGAAAATTCCTGATTGTATTCCCTTTTTGATCAAATAAAATAAACTCAGTGGACAACTCTTGACGATACAGATGTGCGGTATTATGCAGATGCCAAATCAGATTATCCTTATTCTCAATCTCAATCTGATACTTGACTGAAATCTGATCAATAAAATCACTCAATAGATGGTAAGATTTTTCAACATAACTATCCTTTTTTACGCATTTCATAAAGAAACTTTCATCTATGAAAAACATTTTTTGAAAGTAAGACACAAATAATTGGCAAACAACTTCCTCATCTAAAGAGATATTGTATTCTGATTCAAAACTCTGAGCAGCACCCTCTATTCCTTCTGCCTGCATTAAAAAATCCAAACTTTGGTCGTTAAAAGAATCTTTCTCTATTTCCATAAAATGACCAAACTTTATTCGATATAAATTAATAACCAGGAGCAGCTTTAGCATTCTATGCGTTGACAAATTCATTGGAAAGCTTGTTTCCTTATAAACCAATTCTAACAATTGAGATAGGGGCTCTGATGAAAAATTTTCAAATGGCCATTCTAGGAAATAATATTTTTCTGAAAAATATTGTGCAAAAAAGTAACGAATGTCTCTCTCATTTCCAATGATTTGAACAGGAGTCAGACTGATTTCAAATGGAAATTGCCTTTTAATCACTTTATTGATTTGGCTAATAATACGATAGAGCGAAGATGAACTGATATAGAATTCTTTACAAATACTTTCAGCTTGACAACCTTCATTAAAGAAGATAAATTCTAAAATCGAAAATGAGTTGAATGCTTAAAGAAATGATGGTAAACCATTTCAATATCACTATCATCGGTATTAATAATGCGTATACCATTAGTCGAAGAATGAAAAATCAAGTCAGGAAAAACAGATTTAACATGGGATAGATCATCTTTGACTGCATGTTCTGTACAATTTAGTAACTCTGCTAGTTCAGAACGATGAAACCATCGTTTATGTTCAAATAATAATTCTAATAATTCTAATTGCCTATGACTTTTTTAGATAATAAATCTCTCATGAATGTCTTTCTCTCTTTATAAATTATCGGATTAAACCTCTTGCAATTATACCACAAAGAATAGGTAGAACATGCTGTAACGACTTTTCCTAAATCTTTTATTTCGTATAATAACACTACAGAGACAATATATAAACAATTTTCTTATTTTACCGTCTATTGAGGGCGTGAATACAGAATCAAATTCAAGTCGAAAGATTATATTTTTAATTTTAAAAATTATATAATAGCAACAATCAAAGAATTTGATTTTTTTATATTAA
>NZ_VMNE01000035.1:0-1304 GCF_013277565.1 Streptococcus sp. k-90
GTGCCAGGTACAGGTAAGATTACAGAACCAGGTAAACCAGCTGTGGAAGTTCCTAATGTAACAACACCAGCTAAGGTAACACCAGAAACACCAGAAACTGAAAAACCAGTTGAGATTGAAATTACTCCACAACCAAATGGAGATGCGATTGTAACGCCTAAGAAACCAGGAGGAGGAACATATCCACCAGGTACTAAGGTAGAAATCCCAGGTGAAGATGGAAACACAATTACTGTTGAAATCGGTAAAGATGGTTCAGGTAAAGTACCAAATGACAAACTTCCTAAGAAAGCTATCCCAGGTACAGGAACAGTAACAGAACCGAACAAGAAACCATCACAACCAGTGGATGTAACAACACCAGCTCGTAAGACACCAACGCTAGATGTTGAACAAGATCCTAAGACAGGTGATGTTATAGTAACACCTAAGAAACCAGATGGTTCAACCTACCCACCAAAAACTACGGTAGAAATTCCAGGAGAAAATGGAACAACAATCACAGTAACAATTGGTGACAATGGTTCAGGTGAAGTACCAAATGACAAACTTCCAAAAGGAAATGTCCCAGGAAAAGGAACAGTAACAGAACCGAACAAGAAACCATCACAACCAGTGGATGTAACAACACCAGCTCGTAAGACACCAACACTAGATGTTGAACAAGATCCTAAGACAGGTGACGTTACAGTAACACCTAAGAAACCAGATGGCTCAACATACCCACCAGGAACTACGGTAGAAATCCCAGGTGAAGATGGTCCAATCACTGTTGAAATCGGTGAAGACGGTAAAGGTAAAGTACCAAATGACAAACTTCCTAAGAAAGATGTCCCAGGTACAGGTAAGATTACAGAACCAGGTAAACCAGCTGTGGAAGTTCCTAATGTAACAACACCAGCTAAGGTAACACCAGAAACACCAGAAACTGAAAAACCAGTTGAGATTGAAATTACTCAACAACCAAATGGAAATGCGATTGTAACACCTAAGAAACCAGATGGTTCAACCTACCCACCAAAAACTACGGTAGAAATTCCAGGAGAAAATGGAACAACAATCACAGTAACAGTTGGCGACAATGGTTCAGGTGAAGTACCAAATGACAAACTTCCTAAGAAAGATGTCCCAGGTACAGGAACAGTAACAGAACCGAACAAGAAACCATCACAACCAGTGGATGTAACAACACCAGCTCGTAAGACACCAACACTAGATGTTGAACAAGATCCTAAGACAGGTGACGTTACAGTAACACCTAAGAAACCAGATGGTTCAACATATCCACCAGGAACTAAGGTAGA
>NZ_VMNE01000036.1:0-480 GCF_013277565.1 Streptococcus sp. k-90
TCTGCTGCTTCTTTAGCTGCTTCTTTAGCTGCTTTCTTCTCGTCATCTGTCAAGTCTGTACGAGCGTCAATTGCGTCTTCCTTAGCTTTAAGAGCGTCATCAATAGCTTTCTTAGCTTCTGGTTTAGCTTTGGCTTCTGGATTGATTGCTTCAACTGCTCCAGTACCAGCGTCTTTAGCTGTATCTACTGCTGCATCTGTTGTTGCTGCATCAATTGCTGCTTTAGCCTTATCTGCTTCTGCTTTAGCTAGATCTTTCGCTGCTTTCTTCTCGTCATCTGTCAAGTCTGTACGAGCGTCAATTGCATCTTCCTTAGCTTTAAGAGCGTCGTCGATGGCTTTCTTAGCTGCTGGTTTCTTAGCCGCTGCTGGATCTACAGCTTTAACATCTGCTACACCTTTATCTTTAGCACCATCTACTGCTGTTTGCGCTTCTGCTGCTTTTTCTGGTGTTGCTGCGTTACTTGGTTGAGCATCGATT
>NZ_VMNE01000037.1:0-3288 GCF_013277565.1 Streptococcus sp. k-90
CAGATTCTTGGCTATTGGCATTGAAGCGGTATTCTAGCTCTTTGAGTAAATCAAAGGATTTTTGAAGCAAGATATCGGCTCGCTCATCTACTAATGAAATAGTGATAGTAGTCCCCATTAGCCGTTCGGAATGTGAACTAAGAGGCAAGCTACCAACTCCTTTCTCTTATGTGAAAAGAAGGTTGAAATATTGTAAATTTATATTAAATTTAACCCCTTACAATTTCTTTCCATGATATTAGCATACCATAAAGTCAGCGTTTTCACAAATAAAATTTGTAAAGTTGTCAAGAAATATGCTCAGAAAATAAAGAATAATTGTAAGAAAGAATGATAAAATACAAATTATTTACATTTTTTTACAAAAAAATCGGGAAAATTAGCAAAACTCTTGTAAACGCTAACAGTAAATGTTATACTAGAAGAGTAAATTTAAAATTGAAGGTAGGAATTTTTCTATGAGTAAAATCGTTGTAGTTGGTGCTAACCACGCTGGTACAGCATGTATTAATACTATGTTGGATAATTTTGGAAATGAGAACGAAATCGTTGTATTTGACCAAAACTCTAACATCTCTTTCCTAGGATGTGGAATGGCCCTTTGGATTGGGGAACAAATTGACGGTGCTGAAGGCTTGTTCTATTCTGATAAAGAAAAATTGGAAGCAAAAGGTGCTAAAGTTTACATGAACTCACCTGTTCTTTCAATTGACTACGACAACAAAGTTGTGACTGCAGAAGTTGAAGGTCAAGAACATAAAGAATCTTACGATAAATTGATTTTCGCTACAGGTTCTACACCAATCTTACCACCAATTGACGGTGTTGAAATTGTTAAAGGCAACCGCGAATTTAAAGCAACTCTTGAAAACGTACAATTCGTTAAATTGTACCAAAACGCTGAAGAAGTTATCAATAAGCTTGCTGATAAGAGTAAACACCTTGATCGTATCGCTGTTGTTGGTGGTGGTTATATCGGTGTTGAACTTGCTGAAGCCTTTGAACGTCTTGGAAAAGAAGTTGTGCTTGTTGATATTGTAGATACTGTCTTGAACGGTTACTATGACAAAGACTTCACACAAATGATGGCCAAGAACTTGGAAGACCACAACATCCGTTTGGCTCTTGGTCAAACTGTTAAAGCAATCGAAGGTGACGGTAAAGTTGAACGCTTGATTACTGATAAAGAGACTTTCGATGTAGACATGGTTATCCTTGCAGTTGGTTTCCGTCCAAACACAGCCCTTGCTGATGGTAAGATTGAACTCTTCCGCAACGGTGCCTTCCTTGTAGACAAGAAACAAGAAACATCTATCCCAGGTGTATTTGCCGTTGGTGATTGTGCAACTGTCTATGACAATGCTCGTAAAGAAACTAGTTACATCGCTCTTGCTTCAAACGCTGTTCGTACTGGTATTGTTGGTGCTTACAACGCTTGTGGACATGAATTGGAAGGAATCGGTGTTCAAGGTTCAAACGGTATCTCAATCTATGGTCTTCACATGGTTTCAACTGGTTTGACACTTGAAAAAGCAAAAGCTGCTGGCTACAATGCGACTGAAACAGGCTTTAACGATCTACAAAAACCAGAATTCATGAAACATGATAACCATGAAGTAGCGATTAAGATTGTCTTTGACAAAGATAGTCGTGAAATTCTTGGTGCCCAAATGGTTTCACATGATATTGCAATTAGCATGGGAATCCACATGTTCTCACTTGCTATCCAAGAGCATGTGACAATTGATAAATTGGCATTGACAGACCTATTCTTCTTGCCACACTTCAACAAACCATACAACTACATCACAATGGCTGCACTTACAGCTGAAAAATAAAATTTGATGAACTATCTGGCCTTAAGTTAAGGTCAGATAGTTTTTTAGATGATTTGTCCCCATACAATTATGGTTTTTTTATCTTGTGATTCCTCCAAATCTGACTTAAAATGAAATAGTAGCTACCAATACAAATGATGAGGATAAAACAAATGACTGAAAATCGTTATGAACTANNCAGATGCTTAAAGGTGGGGTTATCATGGACGTTCAAAATCCTGAACAGGCCCGTATTGCAGAGGCTGCTGGTGCGGCAGCTGTGATGGCCTTGGAGCGAATTCCAGCTGATATTCGTGCAGCTGGTGGTGTTTCTCGTATGAGTGATCCAAAGATGATCAAGGAAATCCAAGAAGCGGTTAGCATCCCAGTGATGGCCAAGGTCAGAATCGGGCATTTTGTTGAAGCTCAGATTTTAGAGGCTATTGAGATTGACTATATCGATGAGAGTGAAGTTTTATCTCCAGCTGACGATCGTTTCCATGTGGATAAGAAAGAATTCCAAATACCTTTTGTCTGTGGAGCTAAGGACTTGGGTGAAGCCTTACGTCGTATCGCTGAAGGTGCTTCTATGATTCGTACCAAAGGAGAACCGGGTACAGGAGATATTGTCCAAGCCGTTCGTCATATGCGTATGATGAATCAAGAAATCCGTCGCATTCAAAATCTACGTGAAGATGAACTCTATGTCGCAGCAAAAGAACTCCAAGTACCTGTAGAATTAGTTCAATACGTTCACGAACATGGAAAACTACCAGTCGTGAACTTCGCAGCAGGCGGTGTAGCAACACCTGCAGATGCTGCTCTTATGATGCAGCTAGGGGCAGAGGGTGTCTTTGTCGGTTCAGGTATTTTCAAGTCAGGAGATCCTGTTAAACGTGCAGCAGCAATTGTCAAGGCAGTTACAAACTATCAAAATCCTCAAATACTAGCCCAAATCTCTGAAGATTTGGGAGAAGCCATGGTTGGTATCAATGAAAATGAAATTCAAATTCTCATGGCTGAGCGAGGGAAATAGATGAAAATCGGAATATTGGCCTTGCAAGGTGCCTTTGCAGAACATGCAAAAGTACTAGATAAATTAGGTGTCGAGAGTGTTGAAATCAGAAATCTAGATGATTTTCAGCAAGATCAGAGTGACTTGTCGGGTTTGATTTTGCCTGGTGGTGAGTCTACAACTATGGGCAAGCTCTTACGAGACCAGGATATGCTGATTCCTATCCGAGAAGCAATTCTATCTGACTTACCAGTGTTTGGGACCTGTGCGGGCTTGATTTTGCTGGCTAAGGAAATCATTTCTCAGAAAGAAAGTCATCTTGGAACTATGGATATGGTGGTCGAGCGCAATGCCTATGGGCGCCAACTAGGAAGTTTCTACACGGAAGCAGAATGTAAGGGAGTCGGTCAGATTCCAATGACCTTTATCCGTGGTCCAATTATCAGCAGTGTTGGA
>NZ_VMNE01000038.1:0-422 GCF_013277565.1 Streptococcus sp. k-90
TTTGCTTTCGCTTTTGCATCTTCCTTAGCTGCTGCTTTTTCTGCGTCAGTTAAGTCAGTACGCGCATCGATTGCTTTTTCTTTCTCAGCTAATTCATCTGCAACTGCTTTCTTAGCTGCTTCTTTAGCTACTGGGTTTACTTTCGCTATTTCTCCAGTTCCTGCTTCTTTAGCTGTATCTACCGCTGCGTCTGTTGTTGCTGCATCGATTGCATCTGTTGCTTTCTTAGCTTCTGCTGCTGCTTTATCTTTAGCTGCTTTCTTCTCGTCATCTGTCAAGTCTGTACGAGCGTCAATTGCATCTACTTTAGCTTTAAGAGCATCTTCAACTGCTTTCTTAGCTGCTGGTTTCTTAGCCGCTGCTGGATCTACAGCTTTAACATCTGCTACACCTTTATCTTTTGCACCATTTACTGCTGTTTG
>NZ_VMNE01000039.1:0-401 GCF_013277565.1 Streptococcus sp. k-90
GCTTGCTTAGCTTCTGGTTTCTTAGTTGCTGCTGGATTTACTGCTGTAACATCTGCTACACCTTTATCTTTAGCACCATCTACTGCTGTTTGAGCTTCTGCTGCTTTCTCTGGTGTTTCTGCGTTGTTTGGTTGAGCATCGATTGCATCTGTTGCTTCCTTAGCTTTCGCTTGAGCTTCTTCTTTGGCTTTGGCTTTCTCTTCATCTGTGAGGTCGTTACGGCCAGCGATTTCTGCTTCTTTCTTAGCTAATTCATCCGCTACTGCTTTCTTAGCTGCTTCTTTAGCTACTGGGTTAACTTTGGCGATTTCACCAGTTCCTGCTTCTTTAGCTTTATTCAATGCTGCATCGTCTGTTGCTGCATCAATTGCTTCTTTAGCTTTATCTGCTGCATCTTTAGC
>NZ_VMNE01000040.1:0-736 GCF_013277565.1 Streptococcus sp. k-90
CTGCATCTTTAGCTGCATCTTTAGCTGCTTTCTTCTCGTCATCTGTCAAGTCTGTACGAGCGTCAATTGCTGCTTCCTTAGCTTTAAGAGCGTCATCGATTGCTTGCTTAGCTTCTGGTTTAGCTTTGGCTTCTGGATTGATTGCTTCAACTGCTCCAGTACCAGCTTCTTTAGCTTTATCTACTTCCGCATCACTTGGTGCTGCATCAATTGCTTCTTTAGCTTTATCTGCTGCATCTTTAGCTGCATCTTTAGCTGCTTTCTTCTCGTCATCTGTCAAGTCTGTACGAGCGTCAATTGCTGCTTCCTTAGCTTTAAGAGCGTCATCGATTGCTTGCTTAGCTTCTGGTTTCTTAGTTGCTGCTGGATTTACTGCTGTAACATCTGCTACACCTTTATCTTTAGCACCATCTACTGCTGTTTGCGCTTCTGCTGCTTTTTCTGGTGTTTCTGCGTTGCTTGGTTGAGCATCGATTGCATCTGTTGCTTCCTTAGCTTTTGCTTGAGCTTCTTCTTTGGCTTTAGCTTTCTCTTCATCTGTGAGATCGTTACGGCCAGCGATTTCTGCTTCTTTCTTAGCTAATTCATCCGCTACTGCTTTCTTAGCTGCTTCTTTAGCTACTGGGTTAACTTTTGCAATTTCACCAGTTCCTGCTTCTTTAGCTTTATCTACTTCTGCATTGCTTGGTGCTGCATCAATTGCTGCTTTAGCTTTATCTGCTGCTTCTTTAGCTGC
>NZ_VMNE01000041.1:0-1066 GCF_013277565.1 Streptococcus sp. k-90
GTATCAAAAATAGCTAAACCGAATCCCAGTCCAACAATCGGTGTCATGAGAGGTGAAATCAACATGGCTCCTATAATGACAGCTGTTGAATTCATATTTAGTCCGATAGAGGCAATAAAAATTGCACACATCAAAATCGCTGTATCTCTCAATCGAACATGAAGGTCATCGTATAATTTCTCACGGTATTCCCGTGTTGAATAATTGGCAGTCATTTGTCCTCTCCTCTTTCCTTATTTAAATTGGTATAATAATTAAAAATAACAGCTGATAAACAGCCAAAAAATATGAGCCCATAAATCGTCAAGAAGACACTGGTAATCCTTCCAATCAAGGTCACAGCTAGGAGATCCCCGTAGCCGACAGTCGTCGAAGTCACAAAAGCATACCAAAGACCGTCTCCGTAATTTGTGATAGCAGGTTCAACTAGGAAAAGCACGCCTCCTGACCCAAAAACAAAGGTCACAAAACTCAGAGCAAACCGAGTAAAACCCGTAACCTGCATAATATGCCATAACATTTTTAAACGTTTCATTTGTTCTCCTTATTCATACTAGCTCCTGACCGAGCCGTTTTTTTCCAATAATCAAAGTGAAGATAGGACATGATCTCCATCAGAGAAAGATAGACAAACTGATAGATCTGATTTAAGCTGATTATCAACTGATATTGTTTGAAAAATGACTGGAAGAAAGACCAGATATGACTGTCTTGAATCAGTCCCTTCTTAATATCAGACAGGATATTAGCTAAAGCTCCCAAGGACTGAAACGGTAAATCCTTGACATTTATATAGATCCGGTCCACCACATCATTCAGACTGGTATCTTGGATGGCATGAAATTCTCCAAAGAGAACTCCTGCCGCTCCAAGAGTAGAAACAAATTCCACCAAATAATTTCTGAGGAAATTTTCTCAACCTTTTCCCATAATGTGTTTAGTGCCATCCATAACGATCCCAACCAGAAAAAGGAAAGAAAACAAGCAAAGAAATTTTGCCGTAAATCCCAAAAAGCTTCAAGACTTGGTGTTGTTGGTTTTTCTAATTAATGCTCAGCTCTTTAAA
>NZ_VMNE01000042.1:0-443 GCF_013277565.1 Streptococcus sp. k-90
ATTTCAACTTCAACTGTCATTCGCAAACTCAATGACTTTCAATTTAAGCATGATTTTTCTCGCCTTCCACAGATTATGTCCTGGGACGAATATGCCTTTACAAAAGGAAAAATGAGTTTCATTGCGCAAGATTTTGACAATCTCAATATCATCACTGTTCTTGAAGGTAGAACACAAGCTATAATAAGAAATCATTTTCTGCGCTACAATCGCGCTGTTCGTTGTCAGGTGAAAATCATTACTATGGATATGTTTAGCCCTTACTATGACTTGGCTAAACATCTTTTTCCGTATGCCAAAATCGTTCTAGATCGCTTCCACATTGTACAACATCTTAGCCGTGCTATGAGTCGTGTGCGTGTCCAAATCATGAAGCAATTTGAGAGAAAATCTCATGAATATAAGGCTATCAAGCGCTACTGGAAACTCATTCAACAGGATAG
>NZ_VMNE01000043.1:0-273 GCF_013277565.1 Streptococcus sp. k-90
GGTAGAAATTCCAGGAGAAAATGGAACAACAATCACAGTAACAATTGGTGACAATGGTTCAGGTGAAGTGCCAAATGACAACCTTCCTAAGCAAGATGTCCCAGGTACAGGAACAGTAACAGAACCTAACAAGAAACCATCACAACCAGTGGATGTAACAACACCAGCTCGTAAGACACCAACAGTAGAGTTGGAACAAGATCCTAAGACAGGTGACGTTACAGTAACACCTAAGAAACCAGATGGCTCAACATACCCACCAGGAACTAAGGT
>NZ_VMNE01000044.1:0-545 GCF_013277565.1 Streptococcus sp. k-90
TACATTAGGAACTTCCACAGCTGGTTTACCTGGTTCTGTAATCTTACCTGTACCTGGAACATCTTTCTTAGGAAGTTTATCATTTGGTACTTTACCTTTACCATCTTTACCGATTTCAACAGTGATTGGACCATCTTCACCTGGGATTTCTACCGTAGTTCCTGGTGGATATGTTCCTCCTCCTGGTCTCTGCGGTGTTACTGTAACGTCACCTGTCTTAGGATCTGGTTTCAACTCTATTGTTGGTGTCTTACGAGCTGGTGTTGTTACATTCACTGGTTGTGATGGTTTCTTGTTCGGTTCTGTTACTGTTCCTGTACCTGGGACAGCTTTCTTAGGAAGTTTGTCATTTGGTACTTTACCTGAACCATCTTTACCGATTTCAACAGTAATTGTGTTTCCATCTTCACCTGGGATTTCTACCTTAGTACCTGGTGGATATGTTCCTCCTCCTGGTTTCTTAGGCGTTACAATCGCATCTCCATTTGGTTGTGGAGTAATTTCAATCTCAACTGGTTTTTCAGTTTCTGGTGTTTCTGGTGTTG
>NZ_VMNE01000045.1:0-328 GCF_013277565.1 Streptococcus sp. k-90
TCATTGTTCAGTACTACAACAGTTGTTGTAGTGCCCTGCACATTGGTTCGTCTTGTTCAGTTTTCAAAGGTCTTTGCCACTCACTTCTCTCAAGTGACAACTATATTAGTATATCACAGTCGCTTTCGCTTGTCAACACTTTTTTGAAACTTTTTTTAATTTTTTTCAATCAGTATTTTATCTGCAACATACCATAGTCCGTACGGGATTCGAACCCGTGTTACCGCCGTGAAAAGGCGGTGTCTTAACCCCTTGACCAACGGACCTGAGTTGTTATTTTCAACTCTTACTATTATACAGCCTTTTTGTTTTTTGTCAACTACTTTTT
>NZ_VMNE01000046.1:0-263 GCF_013277565.1 Streptococcus sp. k-90
TGTACTGATCCCAAAAAGTTGGACAAATAATTATTGAAAGGATTTAGTTCTGTATTGGACAGGACTAAGTCCTTTTAGTTTTACCTTAATTCGTTTGTTGTTGTAGTAATCGATATAGTCTATAATGGCTTGTTCCAATTGATTAAGTGATTTAAAGTTTTTCTCATGGCCATAAAACATTTCGGATTTTAAAATGCCAAAGAAAGATTCCATCATACCGTTGTCTGGGCTGTTGCCCTTACGTGACATGGATGCTTGAATTC
>NZ_VMNE01000047.1:0-5096 GCF_013277565.1 Streptococcus sp. k-90
AGCTAAGCGACTTCCATATCTCACAGGGGGCAACCCCCAACTACTTCCGGCGTTCTAGGGCTTAACTTCTGTGTTCGGCATGGGTACAGGTGTATCTCCTAGGCTATCGTCACTTAACTCTGAGTAATACCTACTCAAAATTGAATATCTATTCAAATCAAGAAAACCGTACGCTTTCATATTCTCAGTTACTTTGGATAAGTCCTCGAGCTATTAGTATTAGTCCGCTACATGTGTCGCCACACTTCCACTTCTAACCTATCTACCTGATCATCTCTCAGGGCTCTTACTGATATAAAATCATGGGAAATCTCATCTTGAGGTGGGTTTCACACTTAGATGCTTTCAGCGTTTATCCCTTCCCTACATAGCTACCCAGCGATGCCTTTGGCAAGACAACTGGTACACCAGCGGTAAGTCCACTCTGGTCCTCTCGTACTAGGAGCAGATCCTCTCAAATTTCCTACGCCCGCGACGGATAGGGACCGAACTGTCTCACGACGTTCTGAACCCAGCTCGCGTGCCGCTTTAATGGGCGAACAGCCCAACCCTTGGGACCGACTACAGCCCCAGGATGCGACGAGCCGACATCGAGGTGCCAAACCTCCCCGTCGATGTGAACTCTTGGGGGAGATAAGCCTGTTATCCCCAGGGTAGCTTTTATCCGTTGAGCGATGGCCCTTCCATACGGAACCACCGGATCACTAAGCCCGACTTTCGTCCCTGCTCGAGTTGTAGCTCTCGCAGTCAAGCTCCCTTATACCTTTACACTCTGCGAATGATTTCCAACCATTCTGAGGGAACCTTTGGGCGCCTCCGTTACCTTTTAGGAGGCGACCGCCCCAGTCAAACTGCCCGTCAGACACTGTCTCCGATAGGGGTCACCTATCTGGGTTAGAGTGGCCATAACACAAGGGTAGTATCCCAACAACGTCTCCTTCGAAACTGGCGTCCCGATCTCATAGACTCCTACCTATCCTGTACATGTGGTACAGACACTCAATATCAAACTGCAGTAAAGCTCCATGGGGTCTTTCCGTCCTGTCGCGGGTAACCTGCATCTTCACAGGTACTAAAATTTCACCGAGTCTCTCGTTGAGACAGTGCCCAAATCATTACGCCTTTCGTGCGGGTCGGAACTTACCCGACAAGGAATTTCGCTACCTTAGGACCGTTATAGTTACGGCCGCCGTTTACTGGGGCTTCAATTCATACCTTCGCTTACGCTAAGCACTCCTCTTAACCTTCCAGCACCGGGCAGGCGTCACCCCCTATACATCATCTTACGATTTAGCAGAGAGCTGTGTTTTTGATAAACAGTTGCTTGGGCCTATTCACTGCGGCTGACCTAAATCAGCACCCCTTCTCCCGAAGTTACGGGGTCATTTTGCCGAGTTCCTTAACGAGAGTTCTCTCGCTCACCTGAGGCTACTCGCCTCGACTACCTGTGTCGGTTTGCGGTACGGGTAGAGTATGTTTAAACGCTAGAAGCTTTTCTTGGCAGTGTGACGTCACTAACTTCGCTACTAAACTTCGCTCCCCATCACAGCTCAATGTTATAGATATAAGCATTTGACTCATACCACACCTCACTGCTTAGACAGACTCTTCCAATCGTCTGCTTTAGTTAGCCTACTGCGTCCCTCCATCACTACATACTCTAGTACAGGAATATCAACCTGTTGTCCATCGGATACACCTTTCGGTCTCTCCTTAGGTCCCGACTAACCCAGGGCGGACGAGCCTTCCCCTGGAAACCTTAGTCTTACGGTGGACAGGATTCTCACCTGTCTTTCGCTACTCATACCGGCATTCTCACTTCTATGCGTTCCAGCACTCCTCACGGTACACCTTCTTCACACATAGAACGCTCTCCTACCATACCTATAAAGGTATCCACAGCTTCGGTAAATTGTTTTAGCCCCGGTACATTTTCGGCGCAGGGTCACTCGACTAGTGAGCTATTACGCACTCTTTGAATGAATAGCTGCTTCTAAGCTAACATCCTAGTTGTCTGTGCAACCCCACATCCTTTTCCACTTAACAATTATTTTGGGACCTTAGCTGGTGGTCTGGGCTGTTTCCCTTTCGACTACGGATCTTAGCACTCGCAGTCTGACTGCCGACCATAATTCATTGGCATTCGGAGTTTATCTGAGATTGGTAATCCGGGATGGACCCCTCACCCAAACAGTGCTCTACCTCCAAGAATCTCTAATGTCGACGCTAGCCCTAAAGCTATTTCGGAGAGAACCAGCTATCTCCAAGTTCGTTTGGAATTTCTCCGCTACCCACAAGTCATCCAAGCACTTTTCAACGTGCCCTGGTTCGGTCCTCCAGTGCGTCTTACCGCACCTTCAACCTGCTCATGGGTAGGTCACATGGTTTCGGGTCTACGTCATGATACTAATTCGCCCTATTCAGACTCGGTTTCCCTACGGCTCCGTCTCTTCAACTTAACCTCGCATCATAACGTAACTCGCCGGTTCATTCTACAAAAGGCACGCTCTCACCCATTAACGGGCTCGAACTTGTTGTAGGCACACGGTTTCAGGTTCTATTTCACTCCCCTCCCGGGGTGCTTTTCACCTTTCCCTCACGGTACTGGTTCACTATCGGTCACTAGGGAGTATTTAGGGTTGGGAGATGGTCCTCCCAGATTCCGACGGGATTTCGCGTGTCCCGCCGTACTCAGGATACTGCTAGGTACAAAGACTATTTTAAATACGAGGCTATTACTCTCTTTGGCTGATCTTCCCAAATCATTCTTCTATAATCTTTGAGTCCACATTGCAGTCCTACAACCCCGAAGAGTAAACTCTTCGGTTTGCCCTCCTGCCGTTTCGCTCGCCGCTACTAAGGCAATCGCTTTTGCTTTCTCTTCCTGCAGCTACTTAGATGTTTCAGTTCACTGCGTCTTCCTCCTCACATCCTTAACAGATGCGGGTAACAGGTAGTACCTGTTGGGTTCCCCCATTCGGAAATCCCTGGATCATCGCTTACTTACAGCTACCCAAGGCATATCGTCGTTTGTCACGTCCTTCTTCGGCTCCTAGTGCCAAGGCATCCACCGTGCGCCCTTATTAACTTAACCTTATTTTTTTGACTTTTCAGTCATAAACTCTTATTAATACTACAGCGTTTTCGGTTTATTTTCTTGTTACTATTTGATATAGATATTCAATTTTCAATGTGCATTACTTGGTGATCTCTCACCAATGGAGCCTAGCGGGATCGAACCGCTGACCTCCTGCGTGCAAAGCAGGCGCTCTCCCAGCTGAGCTAAGGCCCCACAAGACCTCTCAAGACTAAACAAGACCAATGTGCATTCCTTATCCTTAGAAAGGAGGTGATCCAGCCGCACCTTCCGATACGGCTACCTTGTTACGACTTCACCCCAATCATCTATCCCACCTTAGGCGGCTGGCTCCTTACGGTTACCTCACCGACTTCGGGTGTTACAAACTCTCGTGGTGTGACGGGCGGTGTGTACAAGGCCCGGGAACGTATTCACCGCGGCGTGCTGATCCGCGATTACTAGCGATTCCGACTTCATGTAGGCGAGTTGCAGCCTACAATCCGAACTGAGACTGGCTTTAAGAGATTAGCTTGTCGTCACCGACTTGCGACTCGTTGTACCAGCCATTGTAGCACGTGTGTAGCCCAGGTCATAAGGGGCATGATGATTTGACGTCATCCCCACCTTCCTCCGGTTTATTACCGGCAGTCTCGCTAGAGTGCCCAACTAAATGATGGCAACTAACAATAGGGGTTGCGCTCGTTGCGGGACTTAACCCAACATCTCACGACACGAGCTGACGACAACCATGCACCACCTGTCACCTCTGTCCCGAAGGAAAACTCTATCTCTAGAGCGGTCAGAGGGATGTCAAGACCTGGTAAGGTTCTTCGCGTTGCTTCGAATTAAACCACATGCTCCACCGCTTGTGCGGGCCCCCGTCAATTCCTTTGAGTTTCAACCTTGCGGTCGTACTCCCCAGGCGGAGTGCTTAATGCGTTAGCTACGGCACTAAACCCCGGAAAGGGTCTAACACCTAGCACTCATCGTTTACGGCGTGGACTACCAGGGTATCTAATCCTGTTTGCTCCCCACGCTTTCGAGCCTCAGCGTCAGTTACAAGCCAGAGAGCCGCTTTCGCCACCGGTGTTCCTCCATATATCTACGCATTTCACCGCTACACATGGAATTCCACTCTCCCCTCTTGCACTCAAGTTAAACAGTTTCCAAAGCGTACTATGGTTAAGCCACAGCCTTTAACTTCAGACTTATCTAACCGCCTGCGCTCGCTTTACGCCCAATAAATCCGGACAACGCTCGGGACCTACGTATTACCGCGGCTGCTGGCACGTAGTTAGCCGTCCCTTTCTGGTAAGATACCGTCACAGTGTGAACTTTCCACTCTCACACTCGTTCTTCTCTTACAACAGAGCTTTACGATCCGAAAACCTTCTTCACTCACGCGGCGTTGCTCGGTCAGACTTTCGTCCATTGCCGAAGATTCCCTACTGCTGCCTCCCGTAGGAGTCTGGGCCGTGTCTCAGTCCCAGTGTGGCCGATCACCCTCTCAGGTCGGCTATGTATCGTCGCCTTGGTGAGCCGTTACCCCACCAACTAGCTAATACAACGCAGGTCCATCTGGTAGTGATGCAATTGCACCTTTCAAACAGTTGTCATGCAACAACTGTTATTATGCGGTATTAGCTATCGTTTCCAATAGTTATCCCCCACTACCAGGCAGGTTACCTACGCGTTACTCACCCGTTCGCAACTCATCCAGAAGAGCAAGCTCCTCCTTCAGCGTTCTACTTGCATGTATTAGGCACGCCGCCAGCGTTCGTCCTGAGCCAGGATCAAACTCTCATTAAAAGTTTGAGTTCTCACTCATTTCTGTCACTGACAGATTTATTGTTTTTTCATTGTTCAGTACTACAACAGTTGTTGTAGTGCCCTGCACATTGGTTCGTCTTGTTCAGTTTTCAAAGGCCTTTGTCACTCGCTTCTCTCAAGTGACAACTATATTAGTATATCACAGTCGCTTTCGCTTGTCAACACTTTTTTGAAACTTTTTTTAATT
>NZ_VMNE01000048.1:0-5743 GCF_013277565.1 Streptococcus sp. k-90
AAAATCAAAGAGCAAACTAGGAAACTAGCGACAGACAGTATTTGAGGATGGCAAGGTGAAGCTGACGTGGTTTGAAGAGATTTTCGAAGAGTATTAGGTATTAAAAAAACTTGAGAGGACACATGTTTCCTTGCCAATCTACTCACGTAATATCCTAGTGAAATTATATGTATTGAAATTTAACAGTGAACTCTAGCTAGCGCTGTGATTCGGCAATAGTATGATTGATTAATGAAATAGAATATTTGAATATAGAAAATTTTATATTTTTATTCAATGTAAATAAATCGCAATATACAAAAAACGGCACAATATATATTGAATACGTATTGAGTTCACTTGTGAAAAGATTTACCTTAAATATAAAGTGTTATAATATAGTATTATTTTTTTGAATTCTATTGCTTTTTAAATCAATTTTTTTTATAATATTAAAGATTAACTTAGAATGGGGTGAATTGTACCCTTAACCTAAGTTTAGAAAAGGAGATAACATGTTTTTCAGACGTCAAGAGGGTCAATATCGTGAAACTGATCGTGTGACCCGCTATAAGTTAGTGAAATCCGGTAAGCATTGGCTACGGGCTTCCACTTCTTTATTTGGTTTGTTTAAGGTTTTCCGTGGTAGTGTCGACACTACTCAAGTTATGACCGAAGTGGTTGAGAACCAAACAAACAATACGATTACAGGCCTCGATATTATAAGGGGACTTGCAGCTACAGGAGCTGTATTAGGCGGAGCAGTGGCAACACAAACTACTGTTCATGCCAATGATGCGGTTGCTCTTGAAAAGACATTGGAGTCATCGGATGTTTTAGCTACAAATGACTCAGTCGTTCTTGGATCTGTTTCGAAAGCAAATCCAGAAGAATCGGCAAGTTTGTCACACTCAGAAAGCGAGAGTGTGTCTAGTTCAGAATCGACTTCTGCCAGCCAATCAGTGAGCGCTAGCACTTCTGCAAGTATGTCAGCAAGTACTTCTGCCTCTGTTAGCGCGTCGACAAGTACTTCTGCAAGTGTGTCAGAAACTACTTCTGTAAGTTCTAGTCAGTTGATGGTTCATTCAGAAGATAGTTCGGTTGCGACTAGCACTGCTAGTGTTGAAACTGCTGGACAATCTGAATCAGCTTCAGCTGAGAATCAAGTAGTTAGTCAAGGTTTGCCAAACTCTAATTTGTCTGCACCTGTCTTGGACTCTGCTAAGTCAGCAACAGGTTTGATAGAGAAAACTTCCGAATTAACAAGTTTGGCAGGAGTGACTGCTGGTGCCTTGTCATCGGTAGAAGTATCTACAAAGAAAAATGAAGAAGATCGTAAAAAGCTGGCTAAAATTTCAGCTGAAATGGGTGAGTATTTAGCTAAGGCGGCAGATCTTCCAGATACGAGTGCAGCCATCCTTAAGGTGGAAACTGCCATTACTGAGATTGAGTCAGCTTTAAAGGATCCAACTGCTGATCTTGGTAGTGTTGTCAAAACGGCAACTTCAGCTCGTAATTCTATTGCCAATGCAGTTTTACGTGCCACTTCAGGTCAACGTGATGGCCGTAATGGACAAGCGATAGAGAGGGGTGCTTCTCCTAGAGCAATATTCTCTAGCCATGGTACGACAGCCTCAATTGCGTCTACTAATTATAATCCAAATACTCATGAAGTTGTTTGGCGTATTAATATGCATGCTAACAATGCCTTGCATCATGTAGGGCTGATTGCGGATGTAGATTCCAATACGACGATTAATCGTGTGACCTTTAATGGACAAGAGATGGCGAAACGTGGTGGTTCAAGAAATGAGTATGTCTATGATATCCGCCATGATAAACAAAGAAACCTAGAAGCAACGCTTGAAGTTCATGCCACTGTAAACAAGCAGTCGAAAGCTGCAAGCTTGAACGCAAAAGTTGCTACAAGCAGTCAACCGTTTACAAGTGCAGATACTTCTGGAAATTATAGCGGTTCAATAAGTTCAACTGTTCCAACTAGTGGGACAGGTCAGAGCCGTGCAGCAGGTCAGAGCCGTGCGGCATCTAATAAGCCTACAATTACGATGCCAGAGGATCTTATCTTTTATAATGATGATGCAGTCACTGGTTTTGATATACAATTAAATGATGATAAAGGGATGGATAACATCAAACCTTCTTTATCTAATAAGAATATTACAGGTTTAAATGCGCCGAACTTTCCCGCTACTAGTAAAAGAGGATTGGGGGATTTGTATATCTATGATCCTAAAGGTAATCAAACTGGAGCTTTGAAATCTTATAATATCAAAGTAGAAGGGACAATTGGACGTAAGGGTACTGCTTGGGAGCCGGAAACACCAGGAACCTATAAACTCACCTATACACTTACAGATATTGATGGTCTGACTGATGAAAAGACTACCAATTTTACTATTAAAGGTTTTAACGAGCGACAAAACCCTGTGAGTGGTGCGACGGTCACAGTTAATGACAAAGAACATCTAAGTCCAAAGGAAAAAGAGCAAGTCTTGGCTAACTTTAAAACAGCCAATGCAAGCATTCTTTCAGGTACAGACTATAAAAAAGGAACTGAAGAAGGTTTCCTAAGTGTAGCAGATAATGGCGTTGTAACCATTACTTATCGAGATCGTACCCAGGATACAGTCAATTCAAATCTGAAATATGGTGTTGAAAAAGGGACTGACACATTCTATGCAGTAAGTAATGAGTCGCTGTCTAATATAAATCCAAGAAGTCTTGTGCGCCCAGTTGGCGGAGCATCTGACCTCCCTAATGGGACAACATTTGCATGGAAAAACGGACAAGCTCCTACAATGGAAGTAGGTAGTCGAGCTGCAACCTTAACGGTAACACATCCAGACAGAACCACAACAGATTTAACTTATAATTATACTGTTTATCCAAAAATTGAGACCAAAACCAATAATGGAGTTACTGGTCAATTTTATGCCTTTAAAGCAACTTCGGGTGATAAAGCAGTTGGAGGTAGATATGCTAATAATATAGGTGGATTTTCAAACCTATATCTCAATAATGATTCTCTTCCTTCAGGAACAACATTTGCTTATGAATATCGTCTGAACAACAATGCAAGTGCATCGGTAAGTAGTCAAGCTGGGTCACCTAAATTTAGTGATGTTTGGCATACAACTGATTCTTCAGCTAAAACGCACCATACTACCTATACTGCAAAAGCAACTTATCCTAAAGGACGTCTTGGTGATGTAACAGCTTCAAATCCTGCTCTCACAAGTGAAGTGAGATTTGATTATACGGTAGTTGATCCGGTAGCTAAACAAGAGTATACTACAACAGTTGGTGACACGGCTCCGCTAAATGATATTATTAACAATCCGGGCAATGCGCTTAAAAATTCTGATTCTAGTGTGGTGATTCCTGCTGGAACAACTTATAAGTGGGTATCTACACCAGATGCTTCAGCTCCAGGTATCTATAAGAAAGAAGCTCAAATTACTTTACCACAAGGTTCAACAACTCAACCAAGTAATTATGCAAATGTTCCTGTTACTATTAAAGTAAAACCAAACCCACCACAAATTGCAGATGATCAAGTAACGAATACAGGTGGTCTTCCAAATAAAGGAATCACTGTAACGAATGCATTGCCAAATGCACAGGTTACCTTGACAATTGGTGGTAAAACTCTTACTAAAGAAGCAGATGGTAATGGAAATGTAACCTTCCCTTCTACCGATGTTGCAGATAGTAACGGCTTGCTTCCAACAGGAAATGTAACAGTTAAGCAAAGTAAGGCATTTATTAATCCTGTAACAAATTCAACTGAAACTTTGGAATCAGGAACAACGACTAAGAACATCACTCCTGAAACTGAAAAACCAGTAGCTACAGATACAGTTGTAGAAGTGAAGGATCGTGTAACTGGTCTGTGGAAAGAAGTTTCAAAAACCAGCGTAGGAAATAAACCAGAACATACCTTCTATGCAGGTGATGAAATTCGTTTCACTACAACCTTCACAGATAATAGTAAATTTATTAAGAGAACTAACGTTCATTCAGGTGAAACAAGTGCAACAATAGTTCCAAATGTCTTAGACTCTTCATTTGGAGAGGCGAATGCAACAAACATTTCTTCCTTGACAGAAGCAACTCCAGCAAAACCAGCTAAATTGGAAGTTACAGGAAAAGTCAAAGATGAGTTGCAGTATAGTACAGGAAATGTTGCTACGCGATCAATTTCCGCAGAAGATGAGTCAGGTAACCGTTCAAATGGGTCTACCTTCCGAATAAGACAAGGTAGTCTAGCAGTAAGAAATGCTAACTTGAATCCAGATAAGAAGATTAAGGTTACAAGTCTTGCTTCCTTGACAGATACGGAAAAAACAAGCATTATAGAAGCTGTTAAGAATTCCCATGATACAGCTACAGAAAAAGAAAAAGATCGTATCCAGAATGTTACCATCGAAGGGAATAATAATGTTAAGATTACCTATAAAGATGGTCAATCTCGTACAAAACCAATCTCAGATTTGGCAATGGAAGTTAACCCACCGGTTATTGAAGACTTAAGTGGACGTGGAGGTTTGCCAAATCAAACCATCACGGTAAATAATGTTCTTCCAGGAGCAACCGTAACCTTGACAGTTGCAGGTCAAACAATTACGCCGAAAAAAGCAGGAAATAACGCTACCAGCGTGACCTTTACTGCAGAAGATTTGAGAACGGCTTACACCGCAAACAATGGTCTACTTCCTTCAGGTAATGTGACTGCAATTCAAAGTGTACCAGCAGGTCCAAATACAACTGAAGTGTTAACTTCAGAGCCAGGGTCTGGGACTATTACTAATGAAACTGAAAGACCAGAACCAACCTTTGATCTTTATATCAAGAATGATAAGACAGGTCAATGGGAGAAACAATCCATTCAGGATAATGTTCGCCCAGGTGCAAGAGGCTACGAGGTCTTTGCAGGTGATGAAATTAAAATCGTCTTAAGTGCTAAAGATAATAGTGGTAAGATTAAAGAACTGAAACTTTATGACGGTATTTCTGATAAAGATAGAATTTTCCAAGATGGATATTCATCAAACGATTCTGCCCCAGGATTTAAGAATACTCCAACAGAAGCCTCAGAAACGAATCCTGCTACTAGAGAGTACACAGCAACCTATGATGCAAACAAGCAGTATGCAGATGGTAACAGATGGAATCGTGGTACTAAAGCAGTCGATTTATCTAATAACGAAGCACGTACTCTGACAGTAGTAGCTCAAGGGAAACTGAATAAGAAATTCCCAGCTCAGGTTCCAGCAACGGTTCAAGTAAGCAATACAAAAACCCTGTCTCCAGAAGATAAACAAAAGATTCTTGAGGCGGTGAAAGCAGCAAATCCAAAAGATGCAAACCGTATCGAAGATGGAGATAAAGGATATAGAATATCAAATGATGGGACTGTGACGATTACTTATAAAGATGGTACACAAAATACAGTGAAACCACCAGTATCGGATTCAGATGCATCTCAATCTGCCTCAATGAGCGCGTCTAAGTCCGCATCGACAAGTGCGAGCCAAAGTGCCTCAACAAGCGCGTCTAAGTCAGCATCAACAAGTGCCAGCCAAAGTGCCTCAACGAGCGCGTCTAAGTCAGCGTCAACAAGTGCGAGCCAAAGTGCCTCAACGAGCGCGTCTAAGTCAGCGTCAACAAGTGCCAGCCAAAGTGCCTCAACGAGCGCGTCTAAGTCCGCATCAACAAGTGCCAGCCAAAGTGCTTCAACGAG
>NZ_VMNE01000049.1:0-1253 GCF_013277565.1 Streptococcus sp. k-90
AAACTCATTCAACAGGATAGCCGTAAACTGAGTGATAAACGATTTTATCGCCCTACTTTTCGTATGCACTTAACCAATAAAGAGATTCTAGACAAGCTTTTGAGCTATTCAGAAAACTTGAAACATCACTATCAGCTCTATCAGCTCTTGCTTTTTCACTTTCAGAATAAGGAGCCGGAGAAATTTTTCGGGCTCATTGAGGACAATCTAAAGCAGGTTCATCCTCTTTTTCAGACTGTCTTTAAAACCTTTCTCAAGGAAAAAGAGAAGATTGTCAACGCCCTTCAACTACCCTATTCCAACGCCAAACTGGAAGCAACCAATAATCTCATCAAACTTATCAAGCGCAATGCCTTTGGTTTTCGGAACTTTGAAAACTTCAAAAAACGGATTTTTATCGCTCTGAATATCAAAAAAGAAAGGACGAAATGTGTCCTTTCTCGAGCTTAGCTTTTCTTCAACCCACTACAGTTAACAAAGAAGCAAGAAAAAAGAGAGTTATAAACTCTCATTCAAACGGAGAATAAGGGATTCGAACCCTTGCGCCAGTTACCCGACCTAACGATTTAGCAAACCGTCCTCTTCAGCCTCTTGAGTAATTCTCCAATTAATGGGCACGAGTGGACTCGAACCACCGACCTCACGCTTATCAGGCGTGCGCTCTAACCACCTGAGCTACGCGCCCAAGTTAAAAACTTGGTAATTTGAACAAAGTTCAAAGCGGGTGACGAGAATCGAACTCGCGACAACAGCTTGGAAGGCTGTAGTTTTACCACTAAACTACACCCGCATACATACTATAAGTAAAAATGGCGCGAGACGGAATCGAACCGCCGACACATGGAGCTTCAATCCATTGCTCTACCAACTGAGCTACCGAGCCTTATTGCGGGAGCAGGATTTGAACCTACGACCTTCGGGTTATGAGCCCGACGAGCTACCGAGCTGCTCCATCCCGCGTTAATAAAAAAGGAGGATGTGGGATTCGAACCCACGCACGCTTTTACACGCCTGACGGTTTTCAAGACCGTTCCCTTCAGCCGGACTTGGGTAATCCTCCATGATATTCAAATGGACCTTGTAGGACTTGAACCTACGACCACTCGGTTATGAGCCGAGAGCTCTAACCAGCTGAGCTAAAGGTCCAACAAGATCATTATAGCGGCGAAGGGGATCGAACCCCCGACCTCCCGGGTATGAACCGGACGCTCTAGCCAGCTGAGCTACACCGCCATGAATCGGGAAGACAGGAT
>NZ_VMNE01000005.1:0-17307 GCF_013277565.1 Streptococcus sp. k-90
AAAATCAAAGAGCAAACTAGGAAACTAGCCGCATGCTGTACTTAAGTACGGCAAGACGACGTTGACGTGATTTGAAGAGATTTTCGAAGAGTATTAGATTTGTTCAGCGATGACCTTTTCAGCTAGATTCATAGCGTGGTCAGACACACGAGTGTAGTGGGAAACAATATCGATAAAGTTGACTCCAGCTTGTGTAGAACACTCACCCTTGTTGAGGCGTTTGATATGGGTCTTTCTGAGAACACGCTCTATATTGTTGATTTCTTTATGGCGTTCAATCAGACTTTGAGCTTTTTCAATATCATTGTTTTCCACACTATCAAGGGCATCCTTGATAAAACCAGTGGTTTTTTGATAGATATCAGCCAATTCTTGCAAAGCAGCTTCAGAGAACTCAACATTTTTACGTTGAAGGTAGTCAGTCAGATTGATTAGGGCTTCTGCGTGGTCCCCAATCCGTTCCAAATCACGGGATGAATCAAGGATGTTGGTCAGCACTTCGCTTTCTTTCTGGCTAAGGGCTTCACTTGAAAGAGTAATCAGGTAACGAGTCAATTTTTCATCAATGGTATTGATGGCTTCTTCTGTCTTGTGTCCTTTTTCAGCAACCTTTTCATTAAGGTCAATGATGTAGTTGTAAGAAAGGTCAAAGGCTTTAGAAGCATAATTTCCTAAGTGTAGGAGTTCTTTTTTGGCATTTCCGAGAGCGATTGATGGAGCTTGTTTAATCAAATGTTCATCAAGATAAAGCGGCTCGTACTTCACAACTTCATCTTCACCAGGGATGAGCTTGGTTACAAAGAAAGCCAAGGCTCCGATGAAGGGAAATTGTACGATGGTGTTACTTACGTTAAAGGCACCGTGAGAGAAGGCGATGGTCATCTCAGGTGAGAGGTGAAGGAGTGCTTGGAAGTACTCAATCATAGCAGTGAAGGGGCCTAAGAAGATTAAGCAAAGAATAGTTCCTAAAACGTTAAAGGTAACGTGGGTTGCAGCAACGCGTTTCGCAGAGACATTGGCTCCAGCTGCCGCGATGATAACGGTTAAAGTGGTCCCAATATTATCTCCGAAGAGAACTGGTAGAGAACCATTAAGGTCAAGGAATCCACCTGCATAGAGACCCTGCAAAATCCCGATTGTCGCAGAAGAAGCTTGGATGAGAACGGTAATCACTGCACCAGCAAAAACTCCTAAAATTGGATTTTGTCCCAAGGTTACCATATACTCCTTGAATTGTGGTAAATCTTTAAGAGGGCTCATACCGGCACTGATGAGGTTGAGGGCATAGAAGATTCCCCCTACACCAAACAGGATGCGCCCGATATTGTTTGCTGTTCTATTTTTTGTAAAAAATAGGAACATGGTTCCAAGGAAAATCAAGGGTAAAGCATACTCACCAAGCTTGAAACCGATGATAAAGGAAGTAACGGTAGTTCCGATGTTGGCTCCCATGATAATTCCGATAGCCTGTCTAAGAGTTAGAAGGCTAGCGCTGACCAGACCAACCGTGATAACTGTAACCCCTGTACTTGACTGAATCAGGGCAGTCACGACAATCCCGACTAGAACACCTAAAAAGGGATTGCTGGTGTACTTGTCAATGTAAAAACGAAGGCGGTCTCCAGCAGCTTGTTGCAAACCGTCTCCCATGGTCTTGATACTATATAAAAATAGTCCCAGACCACCTAAAAAGTGAAATAAAATTTCCTGCCAATTAATGGACATTTCTTTTTCCTCCGAAAAATAATAACGGAATTTCTCCTATTCTATTTTAAAGGATAAAAGTAAATCTAACAAGTATTAAGCTAAGATTTTAGAAAGAAAATTCCTGAGAATGGATCTTAATTATATTAATTTTACCAATTTCTAACCTAGATATAGGCATTTCCTTTTATATATTGACATTTAAAAGAAATATCTTAAAATGAGGGAGGAATTATCTTGGTCCCTGTGATTGGGATAAAAATTTTATAAAGAAAGTTAAGCGCTTTCTTTTTATGCAACAAAACCAATCTTTTAGGAGGAGAAAATGAAGAATTCATTTTTTGAAAGACGTTGTCGTTACAGTATTCGTAAGTTATCAGTAGGAGCCTGCTCCCTGATGATTGGGGCTGTTTTATTTGCTGGTCCAGCCTTGGCTGAAGAAACTGCAGTTCCTGAAAATAGCGGAGCTAATACAGAACTTGTTTCAGGAGAGAGTGGGCATCCAACTAGTGAAGCCGACAAGCAGAATGAAGGGGAACGTACTGGAGAAAACAAGCTAGAAAAGGCAGAAGGAGCAGAGACAGTATCTGAAACTGCTTCGCCAGCAAGCAATGAAGCTGCAACTACTGAAACTGCAGAGGCAGTAAGCGTAGCTAAACCAGAGGAAAAACCAAGTGAGGTGGTTGCAGAAACACCATCTGCCACATCAAAACCAAAGTCTGACAAGGAAACGGAAGCAAAGCCTGAAGCAACTAGCCAAGGAGATGAGTCTAAGCCAGCAGCAGAAGCTAATAAGACTGAAAAAGAAGTCCAGCCAGATGTCCCTAAAAATACAGAAAAAACATTAAAACCAAAGGAAATCAAATTTAATTCTTGGGAAGATTTGTTGAAATGGGAACCAGGAGCTCGTGAAGATGATGCTATTAACCGCGGGTCTGTCGCCCTTGCTTCACGTCGAACAGGTCATTTGGTCAATGAAAAAGCTAGTAAGGAAGCAAAAGTTCAAGCTCTATCAAACACCAATTCTAAAGCAAAAGACCATGCTTCTGTTGGTGGAGAAGAGTTCAAGGCTTATGCTTTTGACTATTGGCAATATCTAGATTCAATGGTCTTCTGGGAAGGTCTCGTACCAACTCCTGACATTATTGATGCAGGTCACCGTAACGGGGTTCCTGTATATGGTACACTTTTCTTCAACTGGTCTAATAGTATTGCAGATCAAGAAAGATTTGCTGAAGCTTTGAAGCAAGACCCAGATGGTAGCTTCCCAATTGCCCGTAAATTGGTAGATATGGCCAAGTATTATGGCTATGATGGCTATTTCATCAACCAAGAAACAACTGGGGATTTGGTTGAACCTCTTGGAGAAAAGATGCGTCAGTTTATGCTCTATACCAAGGAGTATGCTGCTAAGGTAAACCATCCAATCAAGTATTCTTGGTACGATGCTATGACCTATAACTATGGACGTTACCACCAAGATGGTTTGGGAGAATACAACTATCAATTCATGCAACCTGAAGGTGATAAGGTTCCAGCAGACAACTTCTTTGCTAACTTTAACTGGGATAAGGCTAAGAATGATTACACTATTACAACTGCCAACTGGATTGGCCGTAATCCTTATGATGTATTTGCAGGTTTGGAATTGCAACAGGGTGGTTCCTACAAGACCAAGGTCAAATGGAATGACATTTTAGATGAAAATGGGAAATTACGACTTTCTCTTGGTTTGTTTGCCCCAGATACCATTACAAGTTTAGGAAAAACTGGTGAAGATTACCATAAGAATGAAGATATCTTCTTTACAGGTTACCAAGGTGATCCTACTGGCCAAAAACCAGGTGACAAAGATTGGTATGGTATTGCTAACCTAGTTGCGGACCGCACGCCAGCAGTGGGTAATACTTTTACTACTTCTTTTAATACAGGTCATGGTAGAAAATGGTTCGTAGATGGTAAGGTTTCTAAGGATTCTGAGTGGAATTACCGTTCAGTATCAGGCGTTCTTCCGACATGGCGCTGGTGGCAAAAATCAACTGGTGATAAGTTGAAAGCAAGCTATGATTTTGAAGATGCTTATAATGGTGGAACTTCTCTCAAATTTGCAAGGGATCTTTCAGGTGCGACCAAGCAAGATGTGAATTTGTATTCTACTCGCTTGAAGGTGACAGATACAACCAAATTGCATGTTGCCCATAAAGGAGGAAAAGGTACCAAGGTTTATGTAGAATTTGCAACCAAGAAAGATTATACCTACGGTGATGAAGCTGCCCGTAAAGAATTGACAGTTTCAGATAACTGGACTACCGATGATTTTGATTTGAGTGCCTTAGCAGGTAAAACAATTTACGGTATTAAACTGTATTTTGAGAATGACAAAGACTTAAAAGGTTATCAATTTAACCTGGGGCAATTGACCATCAGCAATAATCAAGATGCTCCTCAGGCACCAACCACAGTAGCTGTAGCCAAACAAGTCCTTAAAAATGCCCAAGAAGCGGAAGCAGTTGTGCAATTTAAAGGCAACAAAGATGCAGATTTCTATGAAGTTTACGAAAAAGATGGAGGCAGCTGGAAATTACTAACTGGCTCATCTTCTACAACTATTTATCTACCAAAAGTTAGCCGTTCGGCAAGTGCTCAGGGTACAACTCAAGAACTGAAGGTTGTAGCAGTCGGTAAAAATGGGGTTCGTTCAGAAGCTGCAACCACAACCTTTGATTGGGGCATGACTGTAAAAGATACCAGCCTACCAAAACCACTAGCTGAAAATATCGTTCCAGGTGCAACAGTTATTGATAGTACTTTCCCTAAGACTGAAGGTGGAGAAGGTATTGAAGGTATGTTGAATGGTACCATTACCAGTCTGTCTGACAAGTGGTCTTCTGGACAGTTAAGTGGTAGTGTGGATATTCGTTTGACCCAACCACGTACAGTTGTTAGATGGGTGATGGACCATGCTGGAGCTGGTGGAGAATCTGTAAACGACGGTTTGATGAACACCAAAGACTTCGACCTTTATTATAAAGATGCGGATGGTCAATGGAAGTTGGCTAAGGAAGTTCGTGGCAATAAAGCTCATGTTACAGATATTACCCTTGACAAACCTATCACAGCTCAAGATTGGCGCTTGAATGTCGTTACTTCTGACAATGGAACTCCATGGAAGGCTATTCGTATCTATAACTGGAAAATGTATGAAAAGCTTGATACAGAAAGTGTCAATATTCCGATGGCCAAGGCTGCAGCTCGTACTTTAGGCAATAACAAGGTACAAGTTGGCTTTGCAGACGTACCAGCTGGAGCTACCATTACCGTTTATGACAATCCAAATTCTCAAACTCCAATTGCAACCTTGAAGAGTGAAGTTGGAGGTGACCTAGCAAGTTCACCATTGGATTTGACAAATCACTCTGGTCTTCTTTACTATCGTACCCAGTTGCCAGGCAAGGAAATTAGTAATGTCCTAGCAGTTTCCGTTCCAAAAGATGACAGAAGAATCAAGTTAGTCAGCCTAGAAACAGGACCTAAGAAAACAAGCTACGCCGAAGGGGAGGATTTGGACCTTAGAGGTGGTGTTCTTCGAGTTCAGTATGAAGGAGGAGCTGAGGACGAACTCATTCGCCTAACTCACGCAGGTGTATCAGTATCAGGCTTTGATACGCATTATAAGGGAGCACAAAATCTTACTTTACAATATTTGGGGCAACCGGTACATGCTAATTTATCAGTGACTGTTACTAGTCAAGATGAAGCAAGTCCGAAAACTATTTTGGGAATTGAAGTAAGTCAGGAACCGAAAAAAGATTACCTAGTTGGTGATAGCTTAGACTTGTCTGAAGGACGCTTTGCAGTGGCTTATAGCAATGACACCATGGAAGAACATTTCTTTACTGATGAGGGAGTTGAAATTTCTGGTTACGATGCTCAAAAGACTGGTCGTCAAACCTTGAAGCTTCGTTACCAAGGCCATGAAGTTAACTTTGATGTTTTGGTGTCTCCAAAAGCAGCACTAAACGATGAATACCTCAAACAAGAAATTACTGCTGTCCAAGGTCGTCAGTCAACGGTTGTTTACACCTTCTCTAGTGAGGACAAACAAGCGACGCTACTAGAGAAACTTAATGGAGCGAAAGCTGTTGCAGAAAATCATGGTGCCAGTCAGGAAGATGTTAATCAGGCTTTGAATGAATTGAAACAAGCAGGCGCAAACTTGGATGGTAATCAGCGTTATGAGGCTGCTAGGAAAGAATTAGAAAGTTTACTCGAATCCATCCGCGAAAAATATCCTAAATCAGAACTAATTGCGCAAGCAGAGGCTTTGTTGGTCTCACAAGCACCAACTCCACAAGCTTTTGCGGACATGAAAGAACAGCTGAATAAGAAACTAGCTCCTGCAGCAGAAAGCCATCACGTTGGTAGCCAGGATCCAAATGAAGTAGCCCCAACAGTTGAAGCCCTCTCTGGACTAGTTGTGGAAACTGAAACAATAGCCTTCGAACGTCAAGAGCGCCCAAATGCAAGCCTTCTTAAAGGTCAACATCAACTAGTTCAAGAGGGAGTTGAGGGACAAATTCGTCACTTGATTGAAGTAGATAGCCAAGGGAAACGCACTCTTCGTTTAACAGAGGTAGTTAAAGAAGCTGTTCCAGAAATTACTGAGATTGGAACAAAAGTTCTTTCAAGTAAGGAACCAACTGAAGGTGTCAAGAATTTGGTTGTGAATACTCCGAAATTAGAAGTTGAAGAGACAAGTATTGCCTTCGAACACCAAGAACTTCTAACTGCAGGTCTTCTCAAAGGTCAGCGTCAACTTGTCCAAGCAGGAGTTGAGGGACAAATCCGTCGCTTGATTGAAGTAGATAGTCAAGGCAATCGTACGCTTCGCGCTACAGAAGTTTTGAAAGAAGCGAGTCCTGAAATCGTGGAAGTAGGTACTGGTCTCATCCCTGCAAATCCTGCACCACAAAACACAGACCTTCCAAAACCTTCTAATCAACCAGTGTCTGACCAACAAAAGGCTCCTAAATTGGAAGTTCAAGAGGAAAAGATTGCATTTGACCGTCAAGAACATGAAAATGCTGAGTTGCTAGTTGGGGAACAACGAGTCATCATACAGGGACGAGATGGTCTGTTAAGACATGTCTTTGAAGTTGATGAAAACGGTCAGCGTCGTCTTCGTTCAACAGAGGTCATCCAAGAGGCGATTCCAGAAATTGTTGAAATTGGAACAAAAGTAAAAACTGAACCAGCAGTAGCGCCTACACAAGAAAAACCAGCCCAAAATACAGCAGTTAAATCAGAAGAAGCAAGCGCCCAATTACCAAATACAGGGACTGTTGATACAAACGAAGTCCTAATAGCAGGATTAGCCAGCCTTGGTCTCGCTAGTTTAGCCTTGACATTGAAACAGAAAAAAGAAGAGGAAGATTAAATATCGAAAAATCTTGTGAAATCTTTCCTTATATTTCCAAAGTGTGATATAATAGTTTCGAATAAAATAAATAAAGGGGTTTTTGTAACATGGCAAAACTTACTGTTAAAGACGTTGACTTGAAAGGTAAAAAAGTCCTCGTTCGTGTGGATTTCAACGTACCATTGAAAGATGGCGTAATCACTAATGACAACCGTATCACAGCAGCTCTTCCAACTATTAAGTACATCATCGAACAAGGTGGACGTGCAATTCTTTTCTCTCACCTTGGACGTGTGAAAGAAGAAGCTGATAAAGCTGGTAAATCACTTGCTCCTGTAGCTGCTGACTTGGCTGCTAAATTGGGTCAAGACGTTGTTTTCCCTGGTGTCACTCGTGGTGCTGAATTGGAAGCAGCAATCAACGCTCTTGAAGATGGACAAGTTCTTTTGGTTGAAAACACTCGTTACGAAGATGTTGACGGCAAAAAAGAATCTAAAAACGATCCTGAACTTGGTAAATACTGGGCATCACTTGGAGATGGTATCTTCGTAAACGATGCATTCGGTACAGCTCACCGTGCACACGCATCTAACGTTGGTATCTCAGCAAACGTTGAAAAAGCAGTTGCTGGTTTCCTTCTTGAAAACGAAATTGCCTACATCCAAGAAGCAGTTGAAACTCCAGAACGTCCATTTGTAGCTATCCTTGGTGGTTCAAAAGTTTCAGACAAGATCGGTGTTATCGAAAACTTGCTTGAAAAAGCTGATAAAGTCCTTATCGGTGGTGGTATGACTTACACATTCTACAAAGCACAAGGTATCGAAATCGGTAACTCACTTGTAGAAGAAGACAAATTGGATGTTGCGAAAGCTCTTCTTGAAAAAGCAAACGGTAAATTGATCTTGCCAGTTGACTCAAAAGAAGCAAACGCATTTGCTGGCTACACTGAAGTGCGTGACACTGAAGGTGAAGCAGTTTCTGAAGGCTTCCTTGGTCTTGACATCGGTCCAAAATCTATCGCTAAATTTGACGAAGCTTTGACTGGTGCTAAAACAGTTGTATGGAACGGACCTATGGGTGTATTTGAAAACCCAGACTTCCAAGCTGGTACAATCGGTGTGATGGACGCTATCGTGAAACAACCAGGTGTTAAATCAATCATCGGTGGTGGTGACTCAGCTGCCGCAGCGATCAACCTTGGACGTGCAGACAAGTTCTCATGGATCTCTACTGGTGGTGGAGCATCAATGGAACTTCTTGAAGGTAAAGTTCTTCCAGGTCTTGCAGCCTTGACAGAAAAATAAGATTTCATAAATGAATCAAAGAAGAGAGGGATGAAAGTTCCTCTTTTCTTTTGCTTGAAATAAAAACGCTTCCTCTCAACTATTACTCATAAAAATCACCGATTTATGATAAAATGGAAATAGAAAGTTGAGATTATGAGTTATTTTAAAAAATATAAATTCGATAAATCCCAGTTCAAACTTGGTATGCGAACTTTTAAAACAGGTATTGCTGTTTTTCTAGTTCTCTTAATTTTTGGCTTTTTTGGCTGGAAAGGTCTTCAAATCGGTGCTTTGACAGCCGTTTTTAGCTTGAGGGAGAGTTTTGATAAGAGTGTTCATTTTGGGACTTCGCGCATTCTAGGAAATAGTATCGGTGGCTTCTATGCTCTGGTCTTCTTCCTATTAAATGGCTTTTTCCATGAAGCTTTTTGGGTAACTTTAGTAGTTGTTCCAATCTGCACCATGTTAACCATTATGACAAATGTGGCCATGAATAACAAAGCGGGCGTTATTGGCGGTGTAGCGGCCATGTTAATCATTACCCTATCGATTCCGAGCGGAGAGACAATTTTGTACGTATTTGCTCGTGTATCGGAAACTTTCATGGGAGTTTTTGTTGCAATTCTCGTAAATTACGATATTGATCGCATTCGGCTCTTTTTAGAGAAAAAAGAAAAATAATGTTACATTTTATAACATTATCAATTGACGTTTGTCTTTTTTTAGACTATAATAGACAGAAAGAAGGAAATTGTAAATGAAGGAAAAAGAATTTCGCCGAAACATGGCTGTTTTTCCTATTGGCAGTGTTATGAAGTTGACAGATCTATCGGCACGTCAGATTCGTTATTATGAAGATCAAGAGTTGATTAAACCTGATCGAAATGAAGGGAACCGTCGCATGTATTCCTTGAATGACATGGATCGTCTGCTTGAAATCAAAGATTATATCTCAGAAGGTTATAATATCGCTGCCATTAAGAAAAAATATGCTGAACGTGAAGCGAAGTCCAAGAAAGTGGTGAGTCAGACTGAGGTGCGTCGTGCACTTCACAATGAACTTCTCCAACAGGGACGTTTTGCTTCAGTACGATCACCTTTTGGTCGCGGTTAGGCAACCGCAAGTAGTCATAGATTAAGGAGAAAACTCATGCCAATCACAGCTGCAGATATTCGTCGTGAAGTCAAGGAAAAAAATGTTACCTTTATCCGTCTCATGTTCTCAGATATTTTGGGAACGATGAAAAACGTCGAAATTCCTGCTACAGATGAACAATTAGATAAGGTCTTGTCAAATAAGGCTATGTTTGATGGATCTTCTATTGAAGGTTTTGTACGTATCAATGAGTCAGATATGTACTTGTACCCAGACTTGGATACATGGACAGTCTTCCCGTGGGGAGATGAAAATGGAAGTGTTGCAGGTTTAATCTGTGATGTCTATACAACAGAAGGTGAACCATTTGCAGGTGACCCTCGTGGCAATTTGAAACGAGCTCTTCGTCACATGGAAGAAGTAGGATTCAAATCTTTCAACCTTGGACCAGAGCCAGAATTCTTCTTATTTAAACTAGATGAAAATGGTGACCCAACACTTGAAGTAAATGACAAGGGTGGCTACTTTGATTTGGCGCCTACGGACCTTGCGGACAACACACGTCGTGAGATTGTCAATGTCTTGACCAAAATGGGATTTGAAGTAGAAGCGAGTCACCACGAGGTTGCGGTTGGACAGCATGAAATTGACTTCAAGTACGATGAAGTTCTCCGTGCTTGTGATAAGATTCAAATCTTTAAACTTGTTGTTAAAACCATTGCTCGCAAACACGGGCTTTATGCAACCTTTATGGCCAAACCAAAATTTGGTATTGCTGGGTCAGGTATGCACTGTAATATGTCCCTGTTTGATGCAGAAGGAAACAATGCCTTCTTTGATCCAAATGATCCAAAAGGAATGCAGTTGTCAGAAACGGCCTATCATTTCCTTGGCGGTTTGATCAAGCATGCTTACAACTATACTGCCATCATGAATCCAACCGTTAACTCATACAAACGTTTGGTTCCAGGTTATGAAGCGCCTGTTTACATTGCTTGGGCTGGTCGTAACCGTTCGCCACTTGTGCGCGTACCTGCTTCACGTGGCATGGGAACTCGTCTTGAGTTACGTTCAGTGGATCCGATGGCAAACCCATACATCGCTATGGCGGTTCTTTTGGAAGTTGGTTTGCATGGTATTGAAAACAAAATCGAAGCACCAGCTCCTATCGAAGAAAATATCTACATTATGACAGCAGAAGAGCGTAAGGAAGCTGGCATTACAGACCTTCCATCAACCCTTCACAACGCTTTGAAGGCTTTGACTGAAGATGAAGTTGTCAGAGCGGCTCTTGGAGAACATATCTATACTAGTTTCCTTGAAGCCAAACGAATCGAATGGGCAAGTTATGCAACCTTCGTTTCACAATGGGAAATTGATAACTATTTAGATTTATATTAATGGTACAGAAAGGTTGTCCGTTTGGGCAACCTTTTTATGTTGTTCTAAAGACTGGAGTACTTACATTTAGTCTTTTGTAGATTACTAATATTCTTCGAAAATCTCTTCAAACCACGTCAGCGTTATCTGCAACCTCAAAGCTATACTTTGAGCAGCTTGCGGCTAGCTTCCTAGTTTGCTCTTTGATTTTCATTGAGCATAAGTTTATTATAGTAGATTGGAAGATAATGAATTGAGTCTAGGATTGTCCAAAATAATTCCTAACAATGTTTTAGAAGTCGTGTTATACTATTGCGACTTAAATATGATATAGTGTTTTCATATTGCTCATACTCTTCTATTTTCATTGAGTATCAGCTATAAAGATCGATTACAATATGTCTTTTATGCGCTTCAGTTAGATGAGTGTAATAGATGAGAAGTTTTTTTATTTTTTCTTGAATTGAGGTTTTATCGTCTATAGTATGCTGTAATCTACATGAATATAAGGTGTGTTTGTCATAAATTGATTTGATGCATTTGATGTTTTTATATTAAATTTTCTGATATTTCTTTAATAAGGATAATTGCTATTTTTGTAAAAATCAAGCTACTAAAATTTTATAGTTTAGTCCTAATTAGTAAATATACAAATTCATACATAGAGGGTAGTTCCACCGCTTGCATATATATATATATATATGCAAGCGGTGGAACTTATTTTATCCATACAGGAATCAATAGTTTAAAGATTTTTTGTCATGTATTAATCGCTCTTTTTTCAACGAAAATCTTACTATTCTAGGAACTGCTTCGTTATAAAAATACTCTATAGTTGTTAATTATTTATTACAGATATCATTTTACTATATCAACTTATTGTGATAAACTATATATAGTTATGTCATTTTAAAAATAGAAAGGAAAAATTTATGTTTGGACATAAGAATAATAGGAATGGTGAAAAAGTTTTTCGCTATTCGATTAGAAAGTACCATTTTGGTGCTGCTAGTGTAGCTATAGCTGCCCTCTTGTTTTTTGCAAATGGAGTAGCTAGAGCAGATAGTCTATCTGTATCCCCTGATACAGCAGCGACTGAGAAGACCCTAAATGATGAGGGTAGGAGTAGGGCTAAGGAAGAACCCTTGCCAAATAGTCAAGAGCTTGCTGAAAGGAATTTGGAAGAAAAAACTACAAAAGTTGTTGATAAATCAGCCCTTCTTCAAGTGATGGATGAGCTTAAAGATATTGTAGTTAAGGTAAAAGAAAGTAAACTTGCTCCATTGTCTAATCAGCTTCTTCAGCTTACTGATGAAAGCAAACGTTTGCTTTCTGATAAGGATGCTAAATCAGAGGATATTGATCAACATATTCTAAAAATTAGAAAGCTGATAGAAACATTAAAAGAGCAAGAAAGTAGTGCTAGTCAACCTGAGCGGAAAGAAGAGAGTAAGGTGCCTTCTGCTGAAGCGGTAGACGAGACTGCTAATCAGGCTGAAAGTAGCAATGCTAAGGATTCTTTACTAGAAGATAAGAGCACGAATGAGGCTGCTACTGAAGTTCGTAAAGAAGAAACTTCTAGAGATAGCTCAAAACCTACTGTGACAGCTTCCGATAGAAGCTTAAACAAGGTAGATAAGGAAGCTAATAGTCTAGAACTGCCAAACAAAGATAATAAACTGTTGCCGATAGATACGAAAAGTAATCTTGTAGATGAGGCGACAGAGGATGTTCTTGATAAGAAGAAAAAAGGTTATTCTGGGTTTAGAATAGCTCATTATGCAGCTCGATCAATTGATCGTTCTGTAGCTGGAAATCTCGACTCAGGTACTATCAGTGGTGATGGAGTTAAACAGTTTGAAAATCTTCATTATGACATTGATGGTGATCGTACTATTTGGAGAGTGGCTGTCCGTCCGGCTCATAAGAATCATGCTTGGGCTGGTATTGCAGTTACATCAGATGATACTATTGAAAATATTCGTGTAGTAGAAAGAGGTGGAGCTGGTGGTAGTGTACTAGAAGAGAGAGAAATTTCCAGAGGACGCCCTGCTAGTACGCCTTTCTCTAATTATAAGATGTTTATTGGTCACTACAGACTTATTGGTGGAGCTGTGCCAGATAGAATAGTCTATGAAGTAACTACTAGAGGAACACATCACAATCTTTTTGCTCGCTTTGCGACCGCTATTGTACAGAATACTCTTGAAAATTCTGGCTTAAGTGGTAAGGCGGCGATTACAAGTCGAAATTCAGACTTCCCTGCTGTAGGTATCCATGTCAATGCAGTAGGCGCTCCTACTGTTAACCACAACTATACTCGAACCAACGACACTGTACGTATGCAGACTGTACCGTCAACAGATAATCAATTATCAGGGACTGGGAAACCAGGAGCGACTATTTCTGTTAAGAAAAATGGAAATACTTTTAAGAAGACAAAAGTTGATGGAAGTGGTCATTGGGTTGTTTCACTAGATGCTGGTTTAAATAGTAATCTATCAGATACTGGAGAACAACTTGTACCGAAAGATAAGATAACAGTAACTCAAAGTGTTGATGGCAAAGAGAGTGAAGCAACGAATGTGGATGTTTCATTAGGACGTTCATGGATTGATCATTCACCGGGACATCCTGTAGGTGAGGTTACATCTAATCAACGTAATATTAAATTATTTGTACCACATGATGCAGGGATGGCGTATTTGAAGTATAGAGATACGAATAATCAAGAGCATCAAGTTGCAATTAGACGTACTACGATTAATCAACAATGGCAATCTCTTCAAAGTAATCTAGCAACTGTTACTTCAGTAGATAATACAAGTAATAAGTTCTATTCTATCATCAATTTACGATTGAATAGTGATATGAAAGTAGGATCTCAAACGTCTGTTATTTCAAATATGAAAGAAGGCGGTTACGGAAGTCTTGAGGGATGGAAACCTGTCAATGTAGTAGAGGCTCCATTAACATCTGGTGCTCACATCGAGAGTGACTTAACAGGGAAAGCAAGTATACCTGCAGACGTCAGAGTAAAAGCACCAGTAGGTTCAACAGTAAAACTTTACGATAATAATGATGTACTGATAGGAGAAGCTCAAGCTGGAAATGATGGCTATGCAATGGTACATCCTCGAAATAGTTTACCTGAAGGGCAAATTAGAGCGACTTCAACACCTGTTGGAGGTAAAGAATCAGCAAAAAGTGACCCTGTGAATGTTACGAGAACTCAAATAGGTCATGGAGGAGCGAAACAAGTTTCTTCCGAAGGTAAAGCAAGAGCTACTATCGGAGTGGATAAAGAATGGGTTACAGCATATCGTGGAGATCATGTCGAAGTTAATGTTTCTACTTATGCAAAATATCTAGAAAAATTTTTGCCAAATCCAAATACTAGAGGCCATGTCAAAGGATTAGAAGAATCAGGCGGTTTCTTAGTAACAGCTCAATCCACCCCTGAAACGGCTCGTACGGGAAAAACTAGTGGAACGATTGCAATGGATCAGCCCCTAGGACCAACGGTTCTTAATTATTATGTTGTAAGCAAGACAACAACAGCTAATTATGGACGCCATAATGCTGGTTCAAGTGCAAATGTTAGTACAACCATTAACGTTCTTGAAGTAGCGAAAAAATATGATATTTCTATTGATAAAAAGATTACTGTAGACAATCCAAACGCTGTAAGTGGTCCAGAAAAAGAGAAAATCATTGCAGCGATTAAAGAGAAGAACAATAGAACATATACAGATGCAGCATACAGAGCATTATTAGATCAGGCAACTTATTCAGTAGATGAAAAAGGGAATGTTACCATCACTTATCCTGATAAATCAGTAGATAAAGTAGCTTCGGCATACACTATTCAAAAACGCCCAGTAATAGAAACATCCTTAATCGATAAGGCAGATACACAAACACCGACTACTGTATCGGCAGATCCAGGTTCTAAAGTAAAACTTTACGATCACTCAGGCCATGAATTGGGAGAAGGTACGGCAAATGAAAGTGGTCGAGTTACTATTAATCCTACAAGACCGATTCCAAATGGAAATGTAACAGCAAAAGCAACTGATAATCGTGATCACACAACAGATGCAAGTGCTCCAAAACAAGCGACAGTACCTGCACCGCAAGCTTTGACTATTCAGCAACCTCATCATGGTTCAACAAGCGTAACTATTATTCCGCAAGGCAGAACAGATATTATCACTGCAGTTATTCAAGGGAAAAAAGTTAAAATTGAAAAAGAAGGTTCTGGACGTTATAAGACGTTAGAAAATGCGGCGAATGTACGAATTTCACCAAATTCAAATGGAAGTGTAACCTTTGAATTGCCTTCAGGTACAAGATTTGAAACCCTAGATAGAATCCAAGCTATTGCAGAAAATAAAGATATTACGGTAGCTTCAGGAATAAGATCATCTCAAGAGGCTAATCAATATGTATTAGCAAATAAAGGAGAGAAAGTACCTGTAAAAGATATTAATCATTTAACTCCAACAGATAAAGAAAGAGTTAAAACAGCCTATGAAAAAGCCAATCCTGGTATCAATAAGTCAGAAGTAACTGTTGAAAATAACGGGAATATTACCTACAATCACCAAGGTAGAGGATCTGTTCAAAAAGGTAATGCAAAAACACCTGATAATGTTGTTTTAGATAATGTAGCTCCAGGTAAGCCAACGATTCCAACTAACTTGACGGATAAAGCTGGAACTAGAACTCAAATTGAAGTAGATACAGAACCAGGTGCATCTGTTGTTTTATATGATCATGGAAATCAAGAACTAGGACGCGGTGTAGCTAACGCAAGTGGTAAAGCGCTTATCGATCCGACTAAGGAAATTCCGAAAGGTAATGTTACAGCTAAAGCAACAGATGAAGCAGGAAATATCTCACATCCAAGTGATGCTAAGGTTGCTACTTTCCAAGATTTCACGCCAAAAGTTCCTGCTAAGACACCTGTTACAAAAGTAACTTCTTTAACACCGAGTGAAGTTAATCAGGTTAAGAAAAAAGTTTCAGATGCTAATCCTGGTAAAGAAGTACAGGTATCGACTAATGGTACTGCCACTGTAACTGATCCTAAATCAAGAATATCTCATGAAATATCTGGAGACAAGCTGGTTGAATCAAATGATAAGATTAGACCAATAGTTGAAATTCCTTATGATAATCCAGCTAGACAAGAGATCTATGTTTACTCTGGGGAAAATAACGATATTACACTGAAAGCTTGGGATAATTCTGGTAAGATTTCTAAATTGCATTTAGCGTTTGCTGCTGATAATAGACAGGGTCTAGGTACAGAAGATTCATACTTGAACGGGAAAACCCGATCAGCACTTTACTTGAGCGCTACTAAAATTCACACTGATACACCAGCAAGCCAAAATTCTCCGGCTATTCTTAAGGTAACTGGTGAGATTCCTAAGGGTGAGTTTAATGAACAAAGCGGGCAAATTTCTCGATACTTATTTGCAGAAGATCCAAGTGGAAATACTAACTATGAGCATGTAGGTCATGCTAATGATGTAGGAGCTCCTGGACGCATTCGATTTGTATGGAAACCTCAAACATTTAAATATGATGCACAGCCGCCAGGCACACCATTATTATTAGATAGTGCAGATGCGACTCAAATTGAGAATGCTGTAAAACAAGCTAATCCAACATTTAGCGATAAAATTAAGTCTGTAACAGTTAATGGCAATAATGTGATTGTGACCTATAAAGACGATAGTACAGATCGATTAGATGCTTCTAAAGTCTTTAAAGTACGTGATTCTAAGCCAACGTCACCAATGGCAACTGCACCAAAAGATGGAACAGTAACAGTAACACCAACAGGGGATGCAGATAAAGTAATTGTTAACTACACAGATGAGCAACAAAATTCTAAAGTAGTAACAGTAGTTAAAGCTAAAAATGGAACATGGTCATCATCAGATAAGCCAGCAGGAGTAACTGTTGATCCAAGAACAGGAACGTTGTTAATTCCAGCTGAAGGTGTTAAAGATAGAAGTCAGGTAACAGCAACAGCTACGAAAGGTGATAGTAGACCATCAGATCCAAAAATAGTTACAGCGCAGCCTAAAGATTTCACCCCAGTGAAACCAGACGAGAAAGTTCCAGTTAAAGACAAAGCGCACTTAACTCCAGAAGAGAAAAAACAAGTGGAAGACAAAGTCAAAGCGAAGAACCCAGGTAAGGAAGTCACTGTAGGCGAAGACGGCACCGCAACGTTGAAAGATCCAACAACCGGCATCAGCCACCAAATTCCAGGAAGTGACTTGGTCAACCAAGATTTCACCCCAGTGAAACCAGACGAGAAAGTTCCAGTTAAAGACAAAGCGCACTTAACTCCAGAAGAGAAAAAACAAGTGGAAGACAAAGTCAAAGCGAAGAACCCAGGT
>NZ_VMNE01000050.1:0-2217 GCF_013277565.1 Streptococcus sp. k-90
ACGAATAAAATTATAATAGATTAAAAAATATGGAAAATGTTCTATTGAATTTTTATAGTAAAAGAGTATCATATAATATGATAAAATATTTTTTTGGAGGAAATTAAATGTTTCATAAAGGTAAACACAATCGTGAAAAGCAATTACGTTTTTCTATTCGTAAGGTCAGCTTTGGTGCAGCTAGTGTCGCAGTAGCTGCCTTGTTCATGTTTTTAGGAAATGGAGCAGTATCTGCTGCAGAGCAAGGAGTGTCTTCAACTAATGGGGAGACTCAAGCACCGCAACCTAAAGATCAGAATGTCCAGAATGGGACCTACGAAGGGAACACAGTAGCAATTAGTCCTGCTGCAACAGTAGAGACAAATACTCAACCTTCAACAGTTGAAAATAGTTCTTCACCAGAATCAGCACCTCAGAAGGTGGAGACTCTAGACAAGAAAGAATTGACAGATTTAATCAAAGAAATTGATGGTAAGCTTTCTCAAGGCACATACGCTAGTAAAACAGATAATAGTGTAAATCAATTAAAAACAGCTTTAGATGAAGCAAAATCTGTATTAAATAAAGCAAAAACACAAGCTGAATTATCACAAGCACATGCAAACTTAGTTGTAGCAACAACAAAATTACAAACAAAACCAGAAGAGAAAAAAGAAGCACCAGCGGTAGACACTACAAATGGAAAAGCTACTGTAGGTAAAAAAGCAACAAATACTGAGAAATCTTCAGAATCTAATTCGATTGCAAACTCAGGTTCTAAAGATAAACGTAATGGAAAAGTATTAGATACAAATAATCCATTCCGTACAGATACAACTCCTAGTACGACAGATGATACATCAGCAAATCAAGTATTTGATAATCCAGTAGAAGGTGCCGATGTAAAAACCCTTTCAAATAAGTTGGAATCATTGCCTGAGACGATTCAGAACAATGAAAAAATTCAGAATATGGATGAACTTGGAGATAAAACAGGGGTTGCAAGAGGGGATGTAAAAGAAATTCATGAATTTGGGGGATGGAATGCTGTTACTGCAGATGGAAATCCAGGAAAATTTGCTATAGCAAGAAAAACGGATAAGGGAGTATTTCCAATTGAGACAGTTAACACAGTATGGAGTTCTGGAAGAAAAATATATCAAACTTGGGTATTAGAGCAATCTTTTGATAGAACTAGTGATTATATGTTATTCTTATCAAAAGTTAGGACACAGGCAAATAGAGAAGAAGAAACGTTTGATGGTTCTAAGTATGTGCATACAGGTGAAGCCGGAAATATTGCTAAAGGTGTTAAAGGATTTAATGGAATTCAAAAAACATTTAAAGCATACTCAAAAGAACACGGTTCCAAAGTAGTTGTGTCATTCAAAACTGGATATACTGGAGATATTGAAGGTACTAAAGCACAGTATAAGGTCGAAGTAATCATTAATCGTAATGGAAAAGAAGAAAAATTATACGATCAAACATTTAAACCACAAGAGGCTCAACAAAATGATGAAATGACAGTTGTTAAAGCAAGTGATGGGAAAAATAGTCCTCAATTTATTACTACGCCAGATACACCGTCACCAACAAAAGAAGCTTTGGATGCGAAAATTGCTAATAATAAACCAAATGGTACGGGTGGAACATTTACTAGTAAGGAGATTGAAATACCTAAAGGTGTAACTGAATATACAGTTCGAATTAGTTCAGCAGATAATCAACATTTGGGAATGGGATATCAATCAGTGCATAGACACTATGCACTCCCACTGACAGGTTCAGATTTTTCAATTAAACAAGATACAAAAAATGTTGCGAAGGATTTACTACAGAGAATCCATACTAGATTAGTAGAACAAAAATCAGAAGATACTAAGTGGTCTACTCCTGAAACTAAGGGTGCTTATGAAACAAAATTGACAGAGATTGATAATTTACTTAATTCAGGAATAAATACTACAAGTAACTATAAAGAATCTGCTAAGTCACTTATTGAAAAATATAACTCTTTGAACAATAGAGATACAATTGTTGCAGCAGCGAAAGCGGACTTAGAAAAAGCAGCGCAAGCCGAAAAAGCAGAAATCGCAGCAGATAAGAGCTTAACAGAAGCTGAGCGTAAAGAAAAAGAAACAGCAGTAGATACTAAGAAAGCAGAAGAAGAAGCTAAGATTACAGCAGCAGAAAACGCTGATAAAGTAGCCGAAGCTAAAACAGCAGGTGAAACAG
>NZ_VMNE01000051.1:0-234 GCF_013277565.1 Streptococcus sp. k-90
GAAGAAGAAGCTAAGATTACAGCAGCAGAAAACGCTGATAAAGTAGCCGAAGCTAAAACAGCAGGTGAAACAGCCATTAAAGGAGTGCACACACCAGGAAACTTAGACACTGTAAAAGAAGCAGCGAAAGCGGACTTAGAAAAAGCAGCGCAAGCCGAAAAAGCAGAAATCGCAGCAGATAAGAGCTTAACAGAAGCTGAGCGTAAAGAAAAAGAAACAGCAGTAGAAGAAGAA
>NZ_VMNE01000052.1:0-5775 GCF_013277565.1 Streptococcus sp. k-90
CTTTTGGGGTGCAGTTCATTGTAAATCTGATACTATGCGTTTTTATGATTAACTATATTCTGTGATAAACTTGTAAGCTTCTTGACCAGCGATAGCTCCATCTCCAACTGCTGTTGTTACTTGACGAAGCTCTTTCAAGCGAACATCTCCAACTGCAAAAATACCGTCAACTGCAGTTTTCATGTGATTATCTGTCACAATCCAGCCTGCCTGATCTTGGATATTCAATTCTTTAACAAAATCGCTAAGAGGGTCCAATCCAACATAGATAAAGACGCCACCGAAGGTTTGTTCTGTCACTTGACCTGTTTTCACATTTTCAAATACGACAGATTCTACTCTGTTTTCACCCTTGATTTCCTTGACTACAGAATCCCAGATAAAGCTGATTTTCTCATTCGCAAAGGCGCGGTCTTGTAAAACCTTTTGAGCACGAAGTTGGTCACGACGGTGAACAATGGTAACAGTCTTGGCAAAGCGAGTCAAGAAGATAGCTTCTTCGACAGCTGAATCTCCACCACCAACTACCAACAAATCTTGGTCACGGAAGAAAGCACCATCACATACGGCACAGTAGGAAACACCACGACTGTTCAGTTCTTCTTCTCCAGGCACTCCCAAAGGACGGTGTTTTGAACCAGTCGCTACGATAACGGTACGAGTTTCATATGTTTGGTCATCAGTAATCACTTTCTTAAAATCACCATGGTCTTCTACATTTTCAACATAACCATAAATGTGCTCAACACCAAGATTTTCAAGTGGTTCAAACATCTTTTCAGCCAATTCAGGCCCACTAATATTAGCATATCCTGGGTAATTTTCGATATCAGAGGTATTATTCATCTGACCACCTGGCAGACCGCCTTCAATCAAGGCTACTTTCAGATTGCTGCGAGCAGCATACAAGGCTGCAGTCATCCCTGCAGGTCCAGCACCGATAATAATAGTATCGTACATATAGATTCCTTCTTTCTTGTTGTAACTATCTTTATTCTAACTCTTTCTTGTCAATCAAGCAAGGATTATGCCTTGAAAACAAGAATTAAGCTCATAACCGCAAAGGATAATACTGGAACAACCAAAACTCCAATCATAATCATATCATAGAGATGGGCTTGACGAGCCTTGGCTGTCTTATCAACTCCCGACATGGCTCTTAGTCCAATCCAAATCCCTAAAAAAATCAGGACGAGGATGGTGGTCAAGATCAAACTCTCGAAATATAAAGAAAATAGTTGCAGTAGCATGATTTCTCTCATTTCTATCTTTTTTAAAGAGTAAACTCAGCTAGTCCAGCTAACTGAGTTTTTCTCTATCTATTATATCAAATATAAGTCCGTTTGTAACTAGCGAAGAATTCTTTTGTCCGCTCTTCTTTCGGATGGTGGATAATCTCATCCGGTGTTCCAGATTCGATAATTTTCCCCTTATCTAGGAAGAGAATCTTATCAGCTACTTGGGCTACAAAGGACATGTCATGACTGACCAAAATCATGGTTTGACCTGACTTAGCAGCATCTGCAATAGACTTTTCTACTTCACCGACCAATTCTGGGTCAAGGGCTGAAGTTGGTTCGTCTAAGAGCAAAACATCTGGTTTCATAGCAAGCGCACGCGCTAGGGCAACACGTTGCTTTTGTCCACCTGATAAATGGCGAGGGTAATGGTTTTCACGGTCAGAAAGCCCAACCTTAGCCAACTCTTCCTTGGCAATCTTAGTCGCTTCTTGGTCAGATAATTTCTTGACAACAACCAAGCCTTCTTTCACATTATCAAGCGCTGTGCGGCGTTCAAACAAATTAAACTGTTGGAAAACCATAGACAGCTTACGACGTAGGGCAAGGATTTCTTCTTGAGTGATTTTAGAAAAATCAACTGAAAAATCATCAATCTGAATAGAGCCACTGTCAGGTGTTTCAAGATAATTGAGACTGCGAAGGAAGGTTGATTTTCCAGCTCCTGAAGAACCAATCAAGGCTACGACTTCCCCTTTTTGAATATCCAAGTCCAGATGATCCAAGACAGTCTGTCCTGAAAAGGATTTGCTTAAATTCGAAATCTTAATCATTAACGAAGGTCTCCTTTCACATCTGTTTGCACTGTATCGGGTGCAGAAATAGCCATTTTTCTCTCGATGAAACGACCGAAGCTTTCAATTCCGATATTGACTACCCAATAAACAAGGGCTACAGAGATGAATCGCTCAAAGTAACGATAATCGGCACCACCCAAAATCTGAGCTTGGGCAAAGACTTCCACAACACCCGCACTGAAGGCTAGGGAAGTTCCCTTGGTCAAGCCGATGAGGGAGTTAATTAATGTTGGAGTAGCTACCACCGCTGCATTTGGAATAATCACTCGTCGATAAACTTGCGCTCGGGTCATACCCAGACTGCGTGCCGCCTCAATCTCACCAGGATTAACTGAGAGAATGGCTGCACGAATGGTTTCACTAGCATAAGATGCTTCATTAAAGGCAAAGGCTACAATCGCAAAAACAGCAGCTGGAATCGCATTGATATTGAAACCAGTACCCCATTGCTGATTGAGGGCTTTCAAAGCCAAAGGGATTCCGTAGTAGGTCAACATGAGTTGCACCAAAATCGGTGTCCCTTTTAAGAAACTAACAAAGAAAGCCTGCAAGGGATATAAAATCTTGACACGATTGATTTTCACAATGGCAAAAAGAAGCGCCAAAACCAAGCCAAAAAGGGCACCACCAATTGTCAACATAATCGTTGTTGGAAGTTGTTGGACAATTCTCGGGATTCCATCAAAGACCGAACGCAGGCTAAAAAGCTTGCCATCTGGAATCAATTGCATCAAGTTTTGGTACCAATCTGATGCTAAAATCGTTGTAACATTCATAAAAACATCCTCTCCTGATAATGATTCATTCTACCATACTTCTGCCGTCAATGAAATTATTTGCTACGGTCAGATACAGACTTTGTCTACCTACTAGTTTATCATACTTTGAAACAGGGAGGTTATNNTCAAAGAGATAAGTAAAAACTATTTCAGTCCCAATTCTTCATAAGATTTTCGATAACCAATTTGCTTAACAGTTCCATTTTCTACTAAAATCGGCCGTTTTAACAACATACCGTCGCTTGCTAGCAACTCAGCCGCTTCTTGATTTGACAGACTTCCTACCTTATCTTTTAGCCCCAATTCACGGTATTTGATCCCACTAGTGTTGAAAAATTGCTTCAACTCGAAACCTGAAGTCTCTAACCAGTTTAAAATGACTTCTTGGCTGGGTGTTTCTTCGACGATATGAACGGCTTTATAGTCCACACCGAGTTGGTTTAATTCTTGCTTTGCTTTTTTACAAGTTGAACATTTTGGGTATTCGATAAATTCTAACATGTCTTTCACTTTCTATTGTTTATATCTTTAAAATCTACGCCTTCATGATCCAAGAGCCAAGCTTTCTTTTCCACTCCTGCAGCATAACCTGTCAAACGCTTTCCTGCTCCTAGCACACGATGACAAGGTACTAGAATAGACCACGGATTGCGTCCTACCGCTCCACCAATTGCTTGAGCAGAAGCAACTTGCAGGTCTTGGGCTATTTGCCCATAGGTCACTGTCTGACCATAAGGAATTCCCTGTAAATAGGACCAAACTCTCTTTTCAAAATCCGTTCCTATTGGAGCCAAGGGCAAGTTGGATAAATCCTGAGGCTTGCCTTTAAAGTAAGCATCTAAGCAAGCAATAACTGGATCTAAAATGGGATGACTAACAACTTCTTCTATCGTTTCATCTCCTATCCCCCTCTCAAAATGCTTCTGCTCCTGTACCCAAATTCCATACAAATAATGATCATCAGCTACGAGAGAAAGGGAGCCAATCGGCGAAGAATAGAACATTTTTATGTACTTCTTTTGCATTATTTCTTCAATTTTTGATAGGCCAAGCGTTCGCCATCAACTGGAACCTTACCAACCTGTTTAAAACCCAGTTTTTCAAATATATGCTGCATGGCCTTGTTTGCAACATGCGTATCTGAGCGAAAATCTAGATAATCAAAACCTTCAATCAAGCCCTCTAAAAAGGTTTGAGCCCCCCCCTGTCCCTGCACATCTGCTGCCACAGCAATACGGTGAAAGACTAGGTACTCTGACTCTCCAGCTTGCCATTTCCCTTCATAAATGGCTTCATAGGCTGCCTCTGGACTCTTGGTCACAGCAGCATAGGCTAGCAGTTCTCCCTCTTCCAAGGCCACATAGGCTTGACCTGAGATAATATCCTCAATAATAATATCAGCATCTGGATAACNNCTACCAGCAGCTGCTAAACATTTCTTAGCATCCTCCATCACCTGCATAATGGCATCTACTTCATTTGGAAAAGCTAAACGAATCTCCATCTTTTCTCCTCTTTTCTGACTAGTTTCTCCCATCATAGCATAATTCAAGCCTTTTCACAAGCAGTTAAAACTTGACTTTTTGTTTTTGTTATTTTATAATCTAGTTATTAAAACTAGATAAAGAGGAGTCGGAAATGAAAACCACCTTTTCCTACCCAAAATGGGCAGAAATTCCAAACATTGACCTCTATCTGGACCAGGTTTTGCTCTATGTCAATCAGGTCTGCGCCCCTATTTCTCCTGATAAAGACAAGGGCCTAACAGCATCTATGGTCAATAATTATGTCAAACATGGTTACCTGACAAAGCCTGACAAGAAAAAATACCAACGCCAACAGATTGCCCGTTTGATTGCTATCACAACCCTCAAGTCTGTATTTTCTATTCAAGAAATAGCCCAGACACTTAATACTCTACAAACTCAAGCAAGTTCAGACCAACTCTACGATGCTTTTGTAAACTACATGAACCAAGGAATTGACCCAGCTAACCCCATTATCCAAACCAGCTGCCAAACCGTTAAACTCTATCATCAAACTCTATCCTTAACCCATCGTACTCAAGAGGAGGAAATCTAATGAATACAAGCCTAAAGCTCAGCAAACAACTCAGTTTTGGAGAGGAGATTGCTAATAGCGTGACCCATGCCGTAGGTGCAGTCATAATGCTCATCTTACTCCCCATTTCATCAACCTATAGTTATGAGACACACGGATTTTTATCATCTATCGGCGTTTCCATTTTCGTTATCAGTCTGTTTCTCATGTTTTTATCATCCACCATTTACCACTCTATGGCCTATGGTTCAACCCACAAATATGTCTTGAGAATCATTGATCATTCTATGATTTATGTTGCCATTGCAGGCTCATACACGCCCGTCGTCTTGACCTTAATGAATAACTGGTTTGGCTATCTGATTATTGCCATTCAATGGGGAACGACCATCTTTGGTATTCTCTATAAAATCTTTGCTAAAAAGGTCAATGAGAAATTTAGCCTTGCTCTTTACCTGATTATGGGCTGGTTGGTTCTGGCTATCATTCCTGCCATTATCAGTCAAACGACACCCATTTTCTGGAGTCTCATGGTCACTGGCGGACTCTCTTATACAGTTGGAGCTGGATTTTACGCCAAGAAAAAACCTTATTTCCACATGATTTGGCATCTCTTTATCCTAGCAGCATCTGCCCTCCAGTACATTGCCATTGTTTATTATATGTAAAAATAGGTTAGGAGAAAAAATCCTAACCTATTTTTATTCTCTATGATGTTTTATACCCAATCAAAAATGTACTCTAGTCCATTTTATAGTACCTACTAGCGTGCCGTCAATTATGGGATACTGCTTCCCTGATAGTATGTAAACCAGAATAGTTATACTCTTCGAAAATCTC
>NZ_VMNE01000053.1:0-1475 GCF_013277565.1 Streptococcus sp. k-90
ACGTTTTTTTGACTGTGATTTCTTTAAATGCATTTTTTCCTAAGGTAAATCATTCCCTGAAGCGATGTAAATTTCATACCATTCTTTTCGAGTCAGATTGACTTTACTTGCTTGGCTTGCCTCTATTAAATGCTTAGGATTGGTTGTTCCTACCACTGCCTGCATTTTCGCTGGGTAGCGTAACACCCAAGCGATAGCAATAGCTGATGGGCTCACACTGTATTTTAATGCTAATCGATTTAGGACTTGGTTTAGTTGTTGGAACTTCTCATTGCCGACAAAATTCCCTTTGAAATATCCGAACTGCAAGACTGACCAGGCCTGAATAACCACATCGTGTAATTTGCAATATTCAAAAATGCTGCCATCTCGCATAGCTGCTTGACTATCTTCCATATTAACATGAAAACCTGATTCGAATCCTGGAGTAAAAGCCGCACTCAATTGTAGCTGATTAACAGCTAACGGCTGCTTGACATCTTTTTTAAGAAACTCCATCATCATAGGATTTTGATTAGAAACTCCAAAATCTCGAACCTTACCTTGTTTATAAAGAAGATCAAAGGCTTCTGCTACTTGGTCAGATTCCATCAAAGCATCTGGTCGATGAAGGAGCAAGCTATCTAAATAATCAACCTGCAATCTTTCTAAAATCCCATCAACTGATTGTAATATATACTCTTTTGAAAAATCAAAATAGGTAAATTCTTCAATGCGAATGCCACATTTGGACTGAATCCACATCTTTTCTCTTAAATCTGGACGATTTTTTAGGACAAGACCTAACAGTTCTTCACAACGACCACGACCATATATATCAGCCAAGTCAAAGGCATTGATTCCAACAGACAGTGCTGTTTCTACAAGCTCTTCAACTTCTTTGACAGACTTATCTTTTATTCTCATCATTCCGAGAACAATTTCTGATAATTCTTTGTCATCTTGACCAAGAGTTATATATCTCATCAAATTTTTCTCCTTTAATTTCTAACATTCTTCATTTAATTATAACAAAAAACCGCTTTATAACGGCTTTTTGACTATATTTCACTCCATTTTATCTTCTTAAACCCACGGAACAAGACAAAGATTCCAACAAAGAAAACTGCTAAAGGAATAACTTTTGTAAGAAAAACATTTGAAATGCCCATCCACTCATAATAACGGAGCAGAGAACCCACCACAAGATGGGCAATAATCATACTGACAAAGGGACGAAAGACCGCTTCTTTCCAATTCCAAATACTGATGACTAGAGAAAGCGTAAAGATAAGGAAACTATCCCAGGGAGCAGGAAGATTTAAGACTCCTTCTTGTATGAAACTTCCCATTCCTACATATCCTAGAACGACTAGCAGAACAAGAATCCCAACGACAATATAGGTGCCAATTTTCATTTTAGGAGAATCTTGGACTAAACTCCATCGTAAGATTGTAGCCACAAGCCCAAATCCAATCAGAAAAAGAAGAAGTTG
>NZ_VMNE01000054.1:0-248 GCF_013277565.1 Streptococcus sp. k-90
TCTGCTGCATCTTTAGCTGCATCTTTAGCTGCTTTCTTCTCGTCATCTGTCAAGTCTGTACGAGCGTCAATTGCTGCTTCCTTAGCTTTAAGAGCGTCATCGATTGCTTGCTTAGCTTCTGGTTTAGCTTTGGCTTCTGGATTGATTGCTTCAACTGCTCCAGTACCAGCTTCCTTAGCTTTATCTACTTCTGCATTGCTTGGTGCTGCATCAATTGCTGCTTTAGCCTTATCTGCTGCATCTTTAGC
>NZ_VMNE01000055.1:0-876 GCF_013277565.1 Streptococcus sp. k-90
GTAACAGAATGCTAAATTGTCAGAAGATGAAAAAGCAGCTGCGAAAGCCGAAGTAGCGCAAGAAGTCATCGCACCTGTAAATGCTATCAATGAAGCGAAATATCAAGATGGTGTAGATGCCGCTCAAACTACAGGAGTTAAACCAATTGGAGGAGTAACTTCAGTAGGCAAACAGACAGCGGTTGAAGCCATCCAAACAGCGTCAGAAGCTAAGATTGCCTCAATTGATAAGAATGCTAAATTGTCAGATGATGAAAAAGCAGCAGCGAAAGCCGAAGTAGCGCAAGCAGCCCTCGCAGCTGTAAATGCTATCAATGAAGCGAAAAATCAAGATGGTGTAGATGCCGCTCAAACTACAGGAGTTAAAGCAATTGAAGCAGTAAATCCAGTAGGCAAAGAGAAAGCGCTAGAAGCCATCCAAACAGCGTCAGAAGCTAAGATTGCCTCAATTGATAAGAATGCTAAATTGTCAGACGATGAAAAAGCCGCAGCGAAAGCTGAAGTAGCGAAAGCAGCCCTCGCAGCCGTTAATGCTATTAATGAGGCGAAAGATCAAGAAGGCGTAGATGGCGCTCAAACTGGAGGAGTTAAAGCAATTGAAGCAGTAACTCCAGTAGGTAAAGAGAAAGCACTAGAAGCCATCCAAACAGCGTCAGAAGCTAAGATTGCCTCAATTGATAAGAATGCTAAATTATCCGACGATGAAAAAGCCGCAGCGAAAGCCGAAGTAGCGCAAGCAGCTATCGCAGCCGTAAATGCTATCAATGAAGCGAAAGATCAAGAAGGCGTAGATGGCGCTCAAACTGCAGGAGTTAAAGCAATTGAAGCAGTAACTCCAGTAGGTAAAGAGAAAGCACTAGAAGCCATCCAAACAGC
>NZ_VMNE01000056.1:0-2046 GCF_013277565.1 Streptococcus sp. k-90
GGTGGTTGCGATTGGATTTGTACAATATAAATCTTCTGGTGCGATTGGTTTTGGTTTTTTCAATTTTGAAACGACTCCCACATATTTTACAAAGTTGTCTAAACATGTTTCAAGGAAATTAATAGTTCCTTCATTTGTGATATTCCCATTAACATCAAAGGCTTCTTTAGCTTTACCGAGAAGGAATTCGTTTCCTGGAAGTGTGTAGGCATTGACACCTGGAGCGTCAAGAATCTTACGAAGGTGAACTTGGGCACGAGAAGTACCTTGGTCGTAGTAAGAAGCACCTACAATCATGACTGGCTTGTTTTCAAATGGATGAACTTCGTATGAAAGCCATTCAAGAACAGATTTTAGGGAAGCTGAGATTGTGTGGTTGTGCTCAGGAGTAGCGATAATGACACCATCAGCACGAGTAATTTTGTTATATAAATAACGTAATTGGAAGCTTTCATCCCATTTTTCGTCTTGGTTAAACATTGGAACTTCGTCAATTTCAAGAACTTCTAATTCAAATTTAAGTTTGAAGTGACGACGGATAAATTCCAAGAGTTTACGGTTATATGATTGATCGTAGTTTGATCCTACAAGTCCAACAAATTTCATTCTTTTTGGTCTCCTATCTTACAAATTTTCCCAGTCAAAGTCTTCAGCATCTTTGCGAAGTAATTCTTGTGCATTACGCAATTTTTCTGTGATTTTTACAAAGATACGGAAGTCGTCAAAAGTGGCATCCAATTTTTTAATAACATCAAGATCCACTAGGTCTCCACTTGGGTTAAAGGCTTGAAGAGAATGTGAAAGCAAGAATTCATCTGGAAGGACACTTGCTTTAATTTCTGGAGCATTCAAGATTTGGCGAAGTTGTAATTGGGCACGTGATGAACCAAGAGTACCATATGAAGCACCTGTAATCATGATTGGTTTGTTCAAAAGTGGATAGATACCATAAGACAACCAAGCAAGAGCGCTCATTAAAACAGCTGGAATAGAGTGGTCATACTCAGGAGTACCGATAATAACGCCATCTGCCTCTTCAATTTTAGCAGCAATTTCTAAAATTTCAACAGGTACTTGCTTGTCAGCTGGTTTATTGAAGACAGGAATGTCTTTAATTTCAACAAGTTCAATTTCAGCTTTTTCAGCAAAGTGTTTTTGCATGTATTGAAGCAATTGACGGTTTGTAGAACGTTTTGAATTTGTTCCAACAATAGCAATAAGTTTTAACATGAGATTTCCTTTCTCTTTTTACATAATACGATTTTAAAACTCTATTGAAACATCTATTTCTATAGAGTAGGAATTCCTGAAGAACAGCTTAGGTGACCTTCCTTATCGATTAGGATGGCTTCGATGCCCTCCAAACTTTCGACTTGCCAGAGGATAGCAGCAGGTCTTTCTCCAAATAGACGAGTTGTCCAGATTTCACCATCAACTGATTTATCAGAGATGATTGTTAGACTAGCTAGTTCCGTTTCAACAGGATATCCTGTTTGACTGTCAAAAATATGATGGTAATCTTTTCCGTCGACTGTCAGGTGACGTTCATAAATGCCTGAAGTCACGACAGATTGATTGACAACAGGGATGGTCATTAAGTGATTTCCCCTAGGATTGGCTGGGTCTTGAATCCCAATTTGCCAAGGCTGATCCCCTCTTGCCTGATTTTTTCCAATGGTCAGGATATTCCCTCCCAGATTAATCAAGGCAGATGTCACTCCTTCTTCTCTCAGAAATTGGGCAACTTTATCCGCACTATAACCCTTGGCTAAACAACCAAGATCGATCTTCATTCCTTTTTGTTTTAAAAACACAGTGGAAGTGGAAGAATCTAACTCGATATAATGAGGATTGATTAAAGGGAGCACCGATTCAATTTCTTGGGGTTGGGCCACTTTGGCATCTGAAAAACCGATACGCCAGGTTTGAATTAAGGGACCAATACTGATGTTGAGATGGCTAGAGGGCGCTAGGCTATGCTCTAATCCAAGTGCAAGCAGTTCAAACAGGTCTGGATGAACTTTGACTGGAGCTATTCCAGCTTGA
>NZ_VMNE01000007.1:0-31034 GCF_013277565.1 Streptococcus sp. k-90
ACTACTTTTTTAAACTTTTTACAAATTTTTTTCGACTTTTTTAAATTTGACTATTTCAGCCCAATATCAAACTCTTTAAACACTATGCTTTTTTAATCAGCTTTACAACAGCTTCAGTTCGAGCGGTATGCGGGAACATATCGACCGACTGGATATAATGAAGATCATAGACTTCTACCAAACGCACCAAATCCCGTGCTAAGGTTGAAACATTACATGAAATATAAACCATTTTTTCTGGCACATATGCAAGAATAGTGTCTAATAACTTATCATCCAGACCTGTACGCGGTGGATCCACAATCAGTGCATTTGCTCTGTAGCCTTCCTTATACCATCGAGGAATAATCTCTTCTGCTGTCCCTGCTTCGTAATGTGTATTATCAAATCCCATTCTTTTAGCATTTCGATTAGCATCTTCAATGGCTTCTGGAATAATATCCATACCTCTGAGTGTCTTTACTTTCTTTGCGAAGGCAAATCCAATTGTACCTACTCCACAATAAGCATCAATCAAATGGTCTTCTTTACTAACATCTAGCGCTTTTACTGCCTCGCTATAGAGGACTTCTGTTTGTTCAGGATTTAGTTGATAGAAAGCGCGAGGAGATAGTGAAAATTCATAATCAAGAACACCTTCTTGAATACTCTCTTGACCCCAGATAATCTCGGTCTTTTCTCCATAAATCTCACTGCTTTTAGCTGTATTTGTATTAACAGCTACTGTCACAACTTCTGGAAAATCTGTAATTAAATCTTTTACCAGTAGGGTTAAATTAAGCTGGCGGTTTGTAACAATAATAATCTGAACCTGTCCAGTCTTTCTTGCTCGTCGAACCATTATAGTTCTAACACCTAGAACTTTTCTCTCATCCGTGATTGGAATCTGGTGATAAGTAAGTAATTCTGCTAGACGATTAGCAATCACTTGGGTTTCCTTGTCTTGTACTAGGCAATCTTTCAACTCTACTAAATAGTGAGAGTTTTGTGCATATAAGCCCGCCTTGACCTGATTCTTAAATTTTCGAGTCTGAAATTGTAACTTAGCACGGTAATATTTTGGTTCCTGCATACCGATAGTTGGACGAATTTCATAATTTTCATATCCTGCAGGGGCAAATTTTTTCAGCGCTTGGTGAAGTAAGTCCGTCTTGAACTCCAGTTGTTTATCATAATGCAGGTGCATGATTTGACATCCTCCGCATTCATTGTAAATAGTACAAGCTGGTACAACTCGAAATTTAGACTTCTTATTAACCTTTAGTAATTTTGCTTCAACAAAGTTACGTTTAATAGAAGTAATCTGACAATAGATATCTTCTCCTTTGAGAGCTCCAGGTACAAAGACTAACGTTTTTTGGTAAAAGCCGATTCCCTCACCATTAATTCCCATGCGCTTGATTTTTAATGGTATTTTTTGTTTCACTTTCAGATTCATATCCCTATCTTATCACATTTTGAGTTATAATAGAACTATGAAAATCACAAAACTTGAAAAGAAAAAAAGACTCTATCTGATGGAGCTTGATAATGATGACAAATGCTACATCACCGAAGATACAATTGTTCGTTTTATGTTATCGAGAGATAAGATGATAAGCGAAGAGGAATTGAAAGAGATTCAGGACTTTGCTCAATTTTCTTATGGTAAGAATCTGGCCCTCTACCACCTATCCTTTAAAGCACGTACTGAAAAAGAAGTAAGAGAATATCTGAAAAAATACGATTTCAATGAAAACATAGCTTCTCAGGTCATTGCTAATCTTAAAGAGGATAAGTGGATTAATGATAATCAGTACGCTTATGCTATCATCAATGCTAATCACCTTTCAGGAGACAAGGGGCCTTATGTACTGACTCAGAAACTAACACAAAAAGGGATTTCAAAATCTACTATAGAGGAGACCTTGAAAGAATTTGATTCTTCGGAAGTTGCTCAACGTGTAGCCAATAAACTATTGAAGAAATATGAAGGAAAACTTCCATCTCGTGCTTTGCAAGATAAGATTATCCAGAATCTGACCAACAAGGGCTTCTCCTACTCTGATGCTAAAATTGCCTTTGACCAATTGGATAGTCAAGTTGACCAAGAAACGACTCAGGAACTCATCTTCAGGGAACTTGATAAGCAATATGCTAAGTATGCTCGGAAATATGAAGGATACGAACTTAAACAGCGTTTAACCCAAGTTTTAGCACGAAAGGGCTACTATTTTTCGGATATAGCAAGCGCTCTTAGAGAATATCTTTAATATTTTCATGTAAAATTCACAGATTTTAGGTAATTTTATGGTACAATAGTAAACGATAAACTTATAAATTGTAGAAAGTTGGTTAGTTATGAAACTTCCAAAAGAAGGCGACTTTATTACAATTCAAAGTTATAAGCATGATGGGAGTCTCCACCGAACTTGGCGGGACACCATGGTACTAAAAACAACAGAAAACGCCATTATTGGTGTCAACGATCATACACTGGTTACCGAAAGTGATGGTCGTCGTTGGGTCACTCGAGAACCGGCTATTGTTTACTTTCACAAGAAATATTGGTTTAATATCATTGCCATGATTCGCGATAATGGAATTTCCTACTATTGCAATATGGCTAGCCCCTACTATCTGGATGAAGAAGCACTGAAGTATATTGATTACGATTTGGATGTTAAAATTTTTACAGATGGGGAAAAACGTCTCTTGGACGTTGAGGAGTATGAGCGTCACAAACGCAAAATGAATTATTCTGATGACTTGGACTATATTTTAAAAGAACATGTCAAAATTCTTGTTGATTGGATTAACAATGGACGTGGTCCTTTCTCAGAAGCCTATGTAAACATTTGGTACAAGCGCTATGTAGAACTAAAGAATCGGTAAAGTTGTCAAACTAGGGTGAAAGCCCTGGTTTTTTTATTTGAAAAAAACCAGCTTTTCAGCTGGGGTGATTTCTATATATCTAATTTCGTAACAGTAAATTTGATGTGGGAATAGTCTTTTTCAACATCCTTATCCAGCAAGAAAGCTGTGGCATCCTTCTTAACTTGAACCAGATCAATATTCTGGGCTTGAGCTGCATAGACGCATCCACAATAACATTGACGGTAGATATCATACTCTTCACACATCTCCACTGAACGTTTGTAGCCTTGATTTTTCTTGAAATCACTTGGAAGATAGTGGGTTGTATAAATTTTTTGCACATCGATTCCGATACTGTTGATGGTTTGAGAATTCTTATGAGGACTGATGGTTAAAGCCGAACCGAAGTAGTCAAAACCTAAATCCATAGCCACTTGCGCTGTTTTATCCAGGCGGTAGTCAAAGCAAACCTTACAACGGTCGCCACCTTCAGGCTCTTCTTCTAGTCCTCTGACTAACTTACGGTATTCATTGGGTTCATAGGGAGCTTCTAGGTATTGAACGTTATTGCCAGTTCGCTCATTGAAATCACTGACAAACTTTTTAGTCACATAGGCACGCTTATGGTATTCTGCCTTGGGATGGATATTAGAATTGGCAAAATAGATGGTCACATCTGCATACTTAGTCAAATATTCTAGTGTATAAGTACTACAAGGGGCACAGCAAACATGTATGAGAATGGTTGGCCGTTGCTCATTTTTCTCCCATACTTGTACCATCTTCTGCATGACACGGTCATAATTAATTTTCTGATTGGGGTTCATTTTGCTCAGAATTTCTTCTACATCGATCATGTTTTTCTCCTTTTTCTAGTCTTATTTTATCATATAAGTTAGGAGAGCTCAAATCAATTTAGAAATGAACATCATAAAAAGGAGGAATAGGCATTCCCTCCTTTTGTGTTTTCTATAGAAAGCTTACATCATGCCGCCCATCATGCTTGGATCCATTACTGGAGCTGGGGCTACTGGTTCTGGTTTATTGGCTACGACTGCTTCTGTAGTCAAAATCAAGCTTGCTACAGATGCTGCATTTTGTAGGGCTGAACGACTCACTTTAACTGGGTCGATAATCCCTTGATCAATCATGTTGACCCACTCACCAGTTGCTGCGTTGAAGCCTGTACCAACTTCAGCATTTTTCAAACGATCGATAACGATTGAACCTTCAAATCCTGCATTGTGGGCGATTTGACGAACAGGTTCTTCCAATGCACGAAGAACAATATTGCGACCTGTTGCTTCGTCTCCTGTTAATTCCAAATCAGCCACGGCTGGAATCACATTGACAAGGGCTGTTCCACCACCTGCAACGATTCCTTCTTCAACAGCTGCACGAGTAGCGTTGAGGGCATCTTCAATGCGGAGTTTCATTTCTTTCAACTCAGTTTCAGTTGCGGCTCCGACCTTAATAACCGCCACACCACCTGACAATTTCGCCAAGCGTTCTTGCAATTTTTCACGGTCAAATTCAGAAGTTGTGGTTTCGATTTGAGACTTGATAACCGCAACACGGTGAGAAATGGCTTCAGGATTTCCAGCACCTTCTACGATAACCGTGCTATCTTTGTCCACAGTCACTCTCGCTGCTTGACCAAGCGCTTCAATTGTAGCATCTTTCAACTCAAGACCAAGGTCTTCTGTGATAACTGTTCCGCCTGTTAAGATGGCTATATCTTCAAGCATGGCTTTGCGACGGTCACCAAAACCAGGTGCCTTAACTGCTACTACGTTGAAGGTTCCACGAATCTTGTTCAAAACAAGAGTTGGAAGAGCCTCGCCATCCACATCATCCGCAATAATCAATAGTGGACGATTGCTTTGGAGAATGCTTTCCAAAAGTGGCAAGATTTCTTGGATATTGGAAATTTTCTTGTCTGTAATCAAAATGTACGGATTTTCAAGGTCTGCCACCATTTTTTCGCTATCTGTCACCATGTACTGTGAAAGGTAACCACGGTCGAACTGCATTCCTTCTACAACTTCAAGCTCTGTTTCCATACCACGTGACTCTTCGATAGTGATGACTCCGTCTTTGCCAACTTTTTCCATGGCTTCAGAGATGTATTCGCCGACTTTTTCAGAACGAGAAGACACGGCAGCAACTTGAGCGATGGCTTCTTTGTTGGCAACAGGGATGGCATTATTTTTCAAGGCTTCAACTGCTGCAGCGACTGCTGTTTCAATTCCACGACGGATGCCGATTGGATTTGCTCCAGCAGTGACGTTCTTAATTCCTTCACGGACAATTGCTTGGGTCAAAACAGTTGCAGTTGTAGTCCCGTCACCTGCAATATCATTGGTTTTTGAAGCTACTTCTGATACCAATTTGGCACCCATATTTTCAAAATGGTTTTCCAACTCGATTTCTTTGGCAATGGTCACACCGTCATTGGTAATCAAGGGTGAGCCAAATGATTTTTCAAGAACGACGTTACGACCTTTTGGTCCCAAGGTTACTTTAACAGTGTCTGCAAGGATATCGACACCACGAACCATAGCTGAACGAGCATCAGATGAAAATTTAATTTCTTTTGACATACTTACTTTCTCCTTCTATTCTTCAATGATTGCCAAAATGTTAGCTTCGCCTACGATGATGTACTTTTCATCGCCATCTTTGACATCAAGACCTGCGTGGGCTTCAACTAAGACATGGTCTCCAGCCTTAACGCTTGGAGCCACCAAGTCACCGTTCAAGGTACGAACACCTTGTCCAGTAGCCACAACTTGGGCTGTTTTGGTTTTTTCTTGGGCTGAGCCTGCAAGGACAAAGCCTCCAACAGTTTGTTCTTTTTCTTCGATTTTTAGGACCACACGGTCCCCTAATGGTTTCAACATCTGATTTCCTCCATAATGAGATAGATATTATTAGCACTCTTTATATCTGAGTGCTAATTCATAGTTCTATTGTATCACTTGGTCAGAAATAGTCAAGAAAAAAGTCTGACTTTCTCAATATAAAAAGCCTGAGACAAGCTCAGACTTTTCAATACTTATACTAGTGCAAATTATGAAACTAGCCGCAGGCTGCTAAAAACACAGTTTTGAGGTTGTAGATAAGACTAACGAAGTCAGTTACCTATACCTACGACAAGGTGAATCTGACGTGGTTTGAAGAGATTTTCGAAGAGTATTAAAATGGCAATTCCTCCTCTTCCAAAACCAAATCTGCTAGGTCTTGACCTGCGTTATTTTCACGCATGGCACGTTGAGCACGACTTTCCAAGAGTTGGAATCCTGTCACGAGTACTTCGGTAACATAATTCATTTGACCATTTTTCTCAAAACGACGGGTACGAAGTTCTCCATCGACTGAAATGAGACTCCCCTTAGTTGCGTAGCTTGCCAAGGTTTCTGCTAGTCTGCCCCAAAGGACCATATTAACAAAATCAGCTTCGCGTTCCCCATTTTGGTCTTTGTAACGACGGTTCACAGCGATGGTTGCTCGCGCTACTGACTTGTCATTGTTGGTTTTGTGCAATTCTGGTGCTGCAACGATTCTTCCAATAAGAATAACTTTATTATACATATTTTCTTCCTCCTACTTATCTATTCGTAGGAAATCAAAAAAAGTTACAGAAATTTGTAACTTTTCGAGGAAATTTTTTAGTTTTTATGAACCATGAAACCTGTCGCCTGTTGATTGGCCATAATGGTCATATCTGTAATCTGCACACGACGAGGTTGACTGGTCACATAGACTACTGTGTCTGCAATATCCTGAGCTTGCAAGGCATCAATTCCTTGGTAAACGGACGCTGCTCGTTCTTTATCACCGTGAAAACGTACCATCGAAAAATCTGTTTCAACAATTCCAGGCTGAATGGTCGTCACCTTGATATCCGTTGCGATGGTATCAATTCGCAGACCATCTGAAAAGGTCTTAACTGCTGCCTTGGTAGCTGAGTAAATAGCGGCACCAGCATAAGCATAAATTCCTGCAGTAGAGCCCATATTGATGATATGACCTTGATTGGCTTTTACCATTGCTGGCAAGAAACAGTGAGTGACTGCCATCAAACCTTTAACATTGGTATCCAACATTGTCAACATATCCAGTTCTTCATAGTCCTGATAAGGTGCTAAACCTAGAGCTAGTCCAGCGTTATTGACCAAGATATCAATCTGCCCTATCGTTTCCAAAATATCGGAGCAGACAGTCTTCACCATGGTCATATCCGTCACATCTAGCGGAAAGGTCCAAACTGTTTGATTTGGAAAAGTTTCTGCAAACTCCGACTTGAGGCTTTCTAGTCTATCTATCCGTCGTCCAGTTAGAACGACATTCTCACCCTGCTCCAGATAAGCACGCGCAATCGCTTCACCGATTCCTGAGGTCGCTCCTGTAATCACAACATTTTTTGCCATCTTATTTCCTTCTATCTGGTGTATTCAGATACTGACAAGTTCCTAAGCAGTCCAGTTCTTCGCTGGGTCAAATGGAGTTCCGACAACTTGGTCTTCTGATAATTCGATAACACCACGTTTTTGCGGAGCATTTGGCAGATGCAATTCACGAGGGCTGCACATCATGCCAAAACTCTTTTCACCGCGAAGTTCACCTGGGAAAATGAGATTGCCTTTTGGCATCATTGCTCCTGGAAGAGCTACAATGGTTTTCAACCCCACACGCGCATTAGGTGCTCCAGCAACAATTTGCACTGTCTTGTCACTTGCGACTGCAACTTGGCAGATGTTAAGGTGGTCACTATCTGGATGAGCTACCATCTCGACAATTTCACCAACAACAAACTTAGGCTCCTTGTCATTGACAATTTCCTCTGCAAAACCTTCCGTTTGTAATTCTTGGTTCAAACGAGCGACTTGCTCATCTGATAAAAAGACTTGACCGCGCTCTGCAATTTCAAACAAACTTGAAACTTCGAAAATATTCCACGCCACTGTTTCCCCATTATCTTTGAGGAAAACACGAGCTACCTTTCCTTTGCGATCCACATTTAGTTTGGCATCTCCGCTATTTTTTACGATGACCATAAGGACATCGCCGACATGTTCTTTGTTATATGTAAAAATCATTGTTTCTATTTTCTCCTATTTCAGTCCTGCTAAAAAGTCGTTAATTTGTTGCTTGCTTTTACGATCGCGATTAACAAAACGACCAATTTCCTTGTCTTTTTCTAGAACAACAAGGCTAGGAATCCCGTAAACATCCCAGAGTTTAGCTAGATCCATGTACTGATCTCGATCCACTCGAATAAAGGTGAACTCTGGATTGGTCTCCTCAATTTCTGATAAGGCAGGATAGATATAACGACAATCGCCACACCAGTCTGCTACAAAAAGAAAGACTTTCTTCCCATCTTTTTCCACTAAAGATGCTAATTCTTCTAAACTTGCTGGTTGTATCATAAGACTTCCTCCTCATAGACTAGGTCTTCATTTTCATAGACAAAGGTATAATGACGGCCATCCTCAAAAATAACCCCTCCGACAAGTCGTTCTAGACTACTTTCATAAACTTGAACATAGAGGGTCACAATTTCCCCCATATCTGAAAAATGGTCTCGCACAATCTCTGTCAACTCTTCCTGAGCCTTCATGAACTTACGGTCATCTGCAACTTTTTTCGTAGCAAGGGCAAGGCTCCCAATACCAAGCAGGGCCAGACCTGCCATCCACATTTTTTTAGCTTTCATACCATTCATTTTAACACAAAAAAGGCTTTAGGACAAATGAGGAAACCGCAGAAAAGCAAGCAAAAAGCCTCTTCCTTTAAGGAAAAGGACTTCTTATATTCAATAAAAATCAAAGAGCAAACTAGGAAGCTAACCGCAGGTTGCTCAAAGCACTGCTTTGAGGTTGTAGATAGAACTGACGAAGTCAGCTCAAAACACTGGTTTGAAGTTGTGGATAAAGCTGACCTGGTTTGAAGAGATTTTCGAAGAGTATTATTCTTATTGCCAGGCGCCTGAGTTACCAACGTAGTAACCATCAGGCGTGTAGGTATTGCGAAACATCTTACCTGATGAAGCTAGATAATACCACTTGCCATTATCTTTGACCCAATCATTCGCTAGCATGACACCAGAAGAACTTACATAATACCATTCTCCCTTATCATAAACCCAAGTGCTTGCTTTCATAGCTCCTGAAGTTGATAAATAGTACCACTTGCCTTGGTCATAAATCCAGTCACTCGCAATCATAGCTCCTGATGATTTAAAGGCATACCAGTTGTCACCTAGATAGAGCCAAGTTTGATTGAACATGACTCCTTTATCATTCATAAAGTACCAAGTTCCCTTGTCATAAACCCAGTCCTTCTGCACTAATTGACCTTGTTTTTGATAGTACCAGTTTTGGTTTGATTTTAGCCAGCTTTCTGCTTTTACAATGGGATAAAGTTCTTTGAAAGCTCCTCCATCATATTTGTGACTGATAGATTTTAGTTTTTCAAGTTTCAACTCACTATTGTCATAGTCTGCCCAAGCATATACTTTTTGACCATTGACAGTCTCTGGTAAGGTAGCAGTGTAAGTCTTGGTTTGATAATCCCATTTAGCATCGAGGTAAGTGTATTGATTGTTTGATTCTTCAATACGATAGTAACCTCTCTTTCCACTATCATTATGAATATCATCCACAACTTTCGTTGACCAGGTCTTCACTTCGTTTCCGCTCTTGGCTTCTACCTTGATATCTCCTCTATAGCCATATGGAACATAGAAATTCAGGTAACGCCCTTCTATACCAATCATAGACTTGTCCTTTTCTTGACCTAGAAAATTGACTGTCTGATCTTGACCATCGAGACTAACCGTCCACTCGATTTTCTCAGTTTTTGGCAAATCCAAGACTTTGATATCCACTTCATGACCATTGTTAAACCGAAGAATCTTGCCATCTTGATACTGCACTCCACACTTAACAACCCATTCTTCTTTAAGCTCAAATGCCTGCCCCGAATGAGGAAAAGCCAGTAAAGCTAGACCTGCTAGAGACAAACCAAATAGTGTGATTTTTTTCATTGTAAATCCTCCTTAGGTATTGTTATGTTAATTATATCACTATGTTTTTATTTTGCAACTCATATCCTAAATATGCAAGCAAAAAACCTCTGAGATTGTTCTCAAAGGTTCTGATTTAGCTAATTACTGTTCTCAACCGCTGCAGTCACAAAGGCAGTGTAGAGTTCTTCTGGGCGGTTTGGACGGCTTGAAAGTTCAGGGTGATACTGACACGCTACAAAGAATTTATTTTCAGGAATTTCTACGATTTCGACCAAACGATTATCTGGAGAAACTCCTGAGAAGACAAATCCTGCTGCCTCAAACTGCTCACGAAAGGCATTATTAAACTCATAACGGTGACGGTGACGGCGTTGCACCACTTCTTGATTGTGATAAGCAGCGGCTGCCTTAGAGCCACGTTTCAACTTCGATGGATAAAGCCCCAAACGAAGGGTTCCACCCATATCCTCAACATCAATCTGATCACGCATGATATCAATGATAGGGTATTTTGTTTCTGGTGCAAGCTCTGCAGAATTGGCACCTTCAAGATCCAAAACGTGACGAGCAAACTCGATACAAGTCAACTGCATTCCCAAGCAGACACCCAGCATGGGAACATCATTTTCACGCGCATAGCGGATAGCTTGGATTTTCCCTTCAGTACCACGTTGGCCAAAACCACCTGGTACGATGATTCCATCCGCATCAGACAAAATCTCTGCCACATTCTCTGCTGTCACATCATTAGCATTGACCCAATTGATTTTAACTTCTGCGTCGTTGGCATAACCAGAGTGTTTTAAGGCTTCAACCACAGAAATGTAGGCATCTTGCAATTCAACATACTTACCGACAAGGGAAATCTTGACTTGTTTCTTGAGGTTCATGACCTTGTCCACCATGGCTGACCATTCTGTCATATCTGCTACTGGTACGTCTAATTTCAAATGGTCACAGACAATTTGATCCATACCTTGTGCCTGCAAGTTCAGTGGAATTTGGTAAAGATGTTCGACATCCAACGATTCAATAACAGCTTCTGGTGCCACATCACAGAACTGGGCCAGTTTGTTTTTAATTCCTTGACCAGCTGGCTCTTCTGTACGAATAACCAACATATTTGGCTGGATTCCCAATCCACGTAATTCTTTTACAGAGTGTTGAGTTGGTTTGGTTTTCATTTCACCGGCAGCCTTTAGATAAGGAAGCAAGGTTGTATGGATGTACATAACATTATCCGCACCCACATCTGCCTTCATCTGACGAAGGGCCTCTAGAAATGGCAAGGACTCGATATCTCCTACTGTTCCACCAACCTCTGTGATAATGACATCCGAGTCTGTCGTTAGAGCGGCACGCTTGATTTTTTCTTTCAAAGCATCTGTGATATGAGGAATGACTTGAACAGTTGCCCCAAGGTATTCTCCACGACGTTCTTTACGAAGAACTTCACTGTAAATTTTACCAGTTGTGACATTGGAATATTTGTTAAGATTGATATCGATGAAACGTTCATAGTGACCCAAGTCCAAATCTGTTTCAGCTCCGTCATCTGTCACAAAAACTTCCCCGTGCTGATAAGGACTCATAGTTCCCGGATCAATATTGATATAAGGGTCAAACTTTTGAATGGTTACTTTGAGACCACGATTTTTCAAGAGACGGCCCAGACTTGCTGCCACAATCCCTTTCCCAATAGACGATACCACACCACCAGTTACAAAAATATATTTCGTAGACATAGATTCCTCTTTCTAAAATGCTCAAGGTCTTGCTAACTACGAGGGGACATAGAAAACAAGACCCTACTAATAAGAATAATCTGGAACGACTGCACCAGATTCACAACTAAAATACAAGAAGACAACTTCTTGAAAAAACAAAAATAGCTCCCTAGTAACTAGGGAGCCCCGACCTCTAAAAGAGGTGCCCGAACAATATGATACCTTAAAGCAGATTATTTGTCAACTCGAATTGATAAAATATGAAAAAAGAGATTGTTTTCAGAAAACAAAAATAGGATAGCATCCCAACGAATGACTCGCTCAACTACTCTGCCCAAGCAAGAAAAAAGGAGATCAGGTGATCTCCTCCGTGAAGTCTTTTACTCTTCTTCACTCGTTTCAGCATCATCATCTGAAAACTCGTCGTCTTCTTCGTTAAGATCCACGTCTTCACCCAAGTCATCTGGAGCGATTTCGTTGATTTCTGCATCATAAGCTTCCACTTCATTTTTCTCATCATCTGGATTTTCATCATCGTATGAAAGAGCTGGATCTGCTTCGTATGCATCTTCGTCTTCTGGATCATCCACATTGTAGTCAATAGCATCTGAATCGCCATCCATGAAGGCATTGACGAGTTTTTTCTTAGCTTTTGGCGACACTTCATCGTCGTCATTTTCTTCAAGAGCGATGATTTCTTCGTCAATCTCGTCCACACCATACCATGAACGAAGACCCCATTTATTGTCTCCAAGTGAGATGAAGCTACCGTCAAAGTTCAACTCTGTGTAGAACAAAGGCAAGGCTTCGCGGATATCGCTGTTTGATGTTCCAAGGTAGTTTTGAATTTCGTTTACAAGATCGCTAAAATGCATCTCATGGTCGCGACCACGAAGTTCCAAGATAGCACGCGCTACCTCAATCATAGATAGTTCACTTTTTTCTTGCCCAGCAAATACTTCTAATTCCAAAGCGTTTCTCCTCATTTATACTACTATCGCCAGAGCAAACAGACTCTGACCTCATTTTATCATTTACTCCTTATTGTACGATAATTTTGCAGAATAGTCAAAGGTTAAGGGGGAACTAATACAAATCTTCTAAGCTTCTATATTCAATGATTTCATTTTTGATAATATTCTTTTTAAACTCAAAATGTTTTAAAGGATTATCAACTAGCACTAACTTTGGAATATCATCAAGGTTTGTGACCAAGGATAAAATAAAATCCGATTGAAACTCCTTGGCTTTTTCAAATTCTCTGGCAGTCAAACGAATCCGTCCTTTAGGTTTTCGAATACCTTTAACTTCAGCAAGGTAAGAATGTTCTTGAACATCTACTTGGAAATCATATCCATCGCCATAGAGGCGGGCGTCGGTTAATTGTCCACCTTGAAATTTTTCTTCTTTATCAAAATGGAGTATAAAGTAATTTTCTGCTTCCATTCCAGTTTCTTGTAGACGTTTGAATTTAGTTCGGATTATTGGCTTTTCAATGGTAGTAATACCTGTTTTCTTTCCTTCGCTGGCAAGTAACATTTTAACTATTTCAGCATAACTATGAACATCTTCATTCCCAAACATCATGTCAATTAAATCTTTACGAAAACGGTAAACTTCAGCTTTCTGCCACCACCCTTTTCGATTATTGTCAAAATAAGGATCGAATAAGTCCATTCTATTTTTTACAACTCCAGTTGTTTCAGCAATTCCCAGAGAAACCACATAGCGATAAAACTCCGACTTACTAGAACATTGAAATTCTTTTATAAAAAGCTTGTCAAACTTGGCAAGACCGTAGCCAATCAAATTTAACAATTCATAATGAGGGTGTTTAGACATCACTTTCTCCATCAATAGATATTGATTTCATTATACCAAAAAAACACGGCTCATCACCGTGTTTCTGTGTTTATTTCACCAACTTCTTCATCTCATCAATACGTGCGACGGTCGCATCGTATTTGGCTTGGTAGTCGGCTTGTTTGTCGCGTTCTTTTTGGACGACTTCTGGTTTGGCATTGGCTACGAAGCGTTCGTTAGAGAGTTTCTTACCGACCATATCCAGTTCTTTTTGCCATTTAGCTAGTTCCTTGTCGAGACGAGCCAGTTCTTCTTCGACATTGAGGAGGTCAGCGAGTGGCAAGTAGATTTCTGCTCCTGTAATGACACTTGACATAGCAAGTTCAGGTGCAGGGATGGTTGATGCGATTTCCAAGTGTTCTGGATTTGTGAAGCGTTTGATGTAGTTGACATTGCTGTTAAAGAAGGTTTCCAAGTTGCTATCGCTTGTTTTAACAAGGATTGTGATAGGTTTGCTTGGCGCTACGTTTACTTCTGCACGCGCATTACGAACAGCACGGATCAAGTCTTTGAGACTTTCAACACCAGTGTGGGCAGCAAGATCTTCAAAGGCTGGGTTGACAGTTGGGTATTCTGCTGTAACGATAGAACCTTCTGAGATTTGTCCAAAGATTTCCTCTGTCACGAATGGCATGATTGGGTGAAGGAGACGAAGGATCTTGTCCAAGGTGTAAAGGAGAACAGAACGTGTGATGACTTTCTCTTCTTCGTTGTCACTATAAAGAACTTCCTTAGTCAACTCAACGTACCAGTCCGCAAACTCATCCCAGATGAAGTTGTAGAGGATGTGACCAGCCACACCAAATTCAAACTTATCGAAGTTGGCAGTAGCTTTTCCGATGGTTTCATTGAGGTTGTGGAGAATCCAGCGGTCTGTGACATTTCCAGCTTCCTTGTTGGCAACTTTTTCCACATTAGCAGTTGCTTGCTCAAGGGTCAAGCCTTCATTGTTCATGAGAATGTAGCGCGAGATGTTCCAGATCTTGTTAATGAAGTTCCATGAAGCATCCATTTTCTCGTAAGAGAAGCGCACGTCTTGGCCTGGTGCAGAACCGTTTGAAAGGAACCAACGTAGGGCATCGGCACCGTATTTCTCGATAACATCCATTGGGTCAATCCCGTTACCGAGAGACTTAGACATCTTGCGTCCTTGCTCGTCACGGATGAGACCGTGGATAAGGACGTTTTGGAATGGCTGACGGCCTGTGAATTCCAATGATTGGAAAATCATACGAGACACCCAGAAGAAGATGATATCGTAACCTGTTACCAAGGTTGAAGTTGGGAAGTAACGTTTGAAATCTTCTGAGTCGACATCCGGCCAGCCCATAGTTGAGAATGGCCAAAGGGCAGAACTGAACCAAGTATCCAAGACGTCTTCATCTTGTGTCCATCCGTCACCTTCTGGAGCTTCTTCACCGACGTACATTTCACCCTCAGCATTGTACCAAGCAGGGATTTGGTGACCCCACCAGAGCTGACGAGAGATAACCCAGTCGTGAACATTTTCCATCCATTGAAGGAAAGTATCGTTGAAACGAGGTGGGTAGAATTCGACCTTGTCCTCTGTGTCTTGGTTGGCAATAGCATTCTTGGCCAATTGGTCCATCTTGACGAACCATTGCGTTGACAAGCGTGGTTCGACTACAACACCTGTACGTTCTGAATGACCAACACTGTGGACACGTTTTTCGATTTTAACGAGGGCACCGATTTCTTCCAGCTTAGCAACGACCGCCTTACGAGCTTCAAAACGGTCCATGCCTACAAATTCAAAGGCCAAGTCATTCATAGTTCCGTCATCGTTCATGACGTTGACTTGTGGCAAGTTATGGCGTTGACCAACCAAGAAATCGTTTGGATCATGGGCAGGTGTGATTTTCACGACACCCGTACCAAACTCAGGATCTGCGTGCTCATCCCCAACGATTGGGATCAATTTATTAGCGATTGGAAGGATGACATTTTTACCAATCAAATCCTTGTAACGTGGATCTTCTGGATTGACCGCAACGGCAACGTCCCCAAACATGGTCTCAGGACGAGTAGTCGCTACTTCAAGGGCGCGTGAACCATCTTCCAGCATGTAGTTCATATGGTAGAAGGCACCTTCGACATCCTTGTGAATAACTTCAATATCAGAAAGGGCTGTTCGTGCAGCTGGGTCCCAGTTGATGATAAACTCACCACGGTAGATCCAGCCTTTCTTGTAAAGGTCCACAAAGACCTTGCGAACGGCTTTTGACAAACCTTCGTCAAGGGTGAAACGCTCGCGAGAGTAGTCTACAGAGAGCCCCATCTTACCCCATTGTTCCTTGATGGTCGTCGCATATTCGTCTTTCCATTCCCAGACTTTCTCGAGGAATTTTTCACGACCCAAGTCGTAACGCGTAATGCTCTCCCCACGCAAGCGCTCCTCAACCTTAGCCTGAGTGGCAATCCCCGCGTGGTCCATCCCTGGAAGCCAAAGAGTATCAAAACCTTGCATGCGTTTTTGACGGATGATGATATCTTGCAAAGTCGTATCCCAAGCGTGACCAAGGTGAAGTTTACCAGTTACGTTTGGTGGTGGAATAACGATAGAATAAGGCTTAGCCTTTTGGTCTCCTGAAGGCTTGAAAACATCAGCGTCAAGCCATTTTTGGTAACGACCAGCCTCAACCTCGGCTGGATTGTATTTAGGTGAAAGTTCTTTAGACATGTGTTTGTCCTTTCTATATTGTATTCATTTTATCTTGAATCTGCTTAGCAACTTCGGCTGCAGACAGATTCGTATTATTTATTTTAAGGTAGTGGTGTAACTCATTAGGTTGACATTGGGAATTTAATTGAAGTGTTTCAGTGGTCTCCAAAATTTCTCTTTCAGATATCTCAATATGCCGTTTCAAGGGCTTGTGCTTCAACCGGTTCTCCGTTCGATTTCGACGTAAACGCTCTTCAAGACTTGTTTCCAACTCAACAAACAGAATCTCTTGATGAAAGTTACCCAATAAATCCTGAATTTGCTTTAAATACATCAGCTGGTACTGATTTGAAAAATCAATTACGTCAGTTAAAATTACTGATCGCTGATTTCTTGCACTTGCTCCAAGGAAAGAAAAGGTGATTCCACGAACAAATTCCCACATCTCCTCGGTATAATCCTGATAGATTTCTAGTGCAAAATCGATGGCTTGATGGTTATAAAAGAGGGTAGAATCCGTCAGTAGAGACAGTTCTTGACCAATCGTCATTTTTCCTGATGCTGGAGCACCAATGATGAAAAGATGCATCAAATTACCTCCCACTCACTCCTCAGCAAGCCATATCTCAAATCATCACAGCGATTGCCTTCGGCATCTTTGCGATCTCTTATACGAGCTTCGAGGGTAAATCCAAGTTTTTCTGCGACTCGTTGACTTTGGATATTGTAACCAAAGCAAGAGAGTTCAATCTTGTGAAGACCCAAATCTTTAAAGGCTAAGTCAATCAAGGCACGCGCTGCTTCTGGCACATAACCGCGTCCCCAATAGTCTGGGTGCAAGGTGTAGCCAATCTCCAGTACATCATCTTCGTGACGGTGATTGAAGTCAACAGAACCAATGACTTTATCGGTTCCTTTGACGACAATCCCATAGCCAGCTGGGAGATTCTCCTTTTTATTACGTTCAGGAAGGATATGCTCCAGATAATAAATCTCATCTTCCAAGGTCTTGACAGGTGGAAAACCTGCTGGGTAAGAAACTTCTGGACGACTAGCATAATCAAAGATATCCTCAGCATCCGCCACTTTGCGGACTCGTAAAACGAGACGTTCTGTTTCGATTTTATCTGGCAACTCAGCTCTTGTCATCCTTCTTCCTCGCTTTCTTTATGAAGCTCCCCATAGGGTCAACACGGTTATCTAAATAGCGATAAACGCGCTGGTGACCGTCCCCCATAAAGTAAGTCGGCGAAAAACGGTCATTTTTAAAATGTCCCTTATCATCCAAAAGTTCAGGATTAGCCAGTCGATCCAGAATCTTAGCAAAGATGTGGCAGATTTCATCTTCTTCGACAATCCGATCTACTTGGCAATCCAAAACAACTGGACAAGATTCCAAAATCGGAGCATGAGTCTGTTCAGAAATCTCGTAGTCTAGCCCCAGGTGTTTCAATTTCTCTCGATGACTGATAAAACCAGCCTGCTCCATCTCGAGCATGAGATTTTCATCAGGGATATTCACGGTGAACTGTTGATAATGCTTAATCTGCTCAGCCGCATTTTCCTCAGAACCAACACCGATAACTAGCCAATCTCCCAGACTATAAGATGAGCTGCAAGTCGTTATATTGTGTCCAAAATTCTGGTCCTGATACCCCAAAATGAAGATCGGAAAGCCATAATATAGTTTACTTGTGTTAAAAGATTGCTTCATAACAACCTCCTTTGACCAAGATACAAAAGAAAAGCCCTGCCATCTATATGACAGGGACGAATGTGCTATCCGCGGTACCACCCAATTTCGGGCAGCGCCCGCAACTCTCGTCTTTAAAACAAAAAGACACTTTTATTTCAATTTTTCACCCATTAGCAACTAGTTTTGACACATTTGTGGACTTCTCAGCGCCGCCACTTTCTGTAAAATGTGGGATTCAAAACACCTCTAATGGCTCTATTGTAGCAAGATTTTTTCGGAAATGCAAGGCACAAGAAATATTACTTGAACTTGATGCCATTTTCTTTCAATTTCTTGATGGTAGCTGGGCCGATTCCTTTCAAGGCAAGGAGTTCTTTTTCAGTCCAGTTTTTGAAATCTGAAGCAGACTTGATACCTTCATCATAGAAAGTTTTGGCACGGTCAAGTGGAAGTCCACCCAAGTTTGCTGCAAAATCTTCGACAGAATTGGCTACTTTTTGAGCTTGTTCTTTGGTAGCTTCGACTGCTTGTTCAACTTTTTTAGAAACAGCCTTACCAGCTTGGCTTGCTGACTGCTCTGCACGTTTCACGACTTTCTTTGTCTCTTCTACAACCTTAGTCACAGTACTTGAAAAGGCACCTGCGCGACGGAGGCTATTTCGTAATTGTTTTTTACGATTGAGTTTCTTTGACATGATAAAATCCTTTCAATAAAAAACCCCTGCTCTGACAAGGATTTAATATAAATATTCTATCAAGATTTTAGTAAAAAATCAAGAATCTTTCTAGTTTAATAATTTCGCTCACCAAACAATCCCTCTGGTAAATCATGGAATCCCTTACCTGCCTTGAAGTTTTCAAACTTACCAAGCAAGAACTGATAAGCATCCAAGCGGCTTTCGTAGCGAATTATGGCATCTTTGGCACGCTCGTCTTGGTCTTCTTCGTAGACTTTTTGGCTTTCCTTATGCGCCATGTCGTTGATCATGATTTGGGTATTGACCCAGGCTTCAAATTCCTTCATAAATTCTTGTTCGTAACTCATTTTTTCTCCTTATTCTAATCCACGGAAATAGTCCGTGTCAATCTCACGGTAGGGCTGGATATCCTGAACGTATTCTAGCACACCTTGGAATTCTCCCTCTTCATCGTGCACTGCAGCGTAGGTGATGTGGACAAACTTACCTCGCGACTCAGACTTGAACCACATTTCATACTTGCCTTTGCTTCCCTCACGAAGCCCCTTCATGATGGTCTTGACCTTGTCCAAGTACTTAGGCGGATGACAGAGTTCAACATTGCGCCCAACTTGGGACGGCGTCCGTTTGAAAATCATCTCATCAGCTGGCGTATTGTCATTGTAATACTGGAAAATGTCGTCTTTATTGACAAAGGTAATCTCCATAGGGAGGTGATTGAGGATGAGATTAGCCTGCTCGACTGAAAGATAGCCATTCCCAAAAGCCTGTTGACTATGACGGTCCAGCACTGCTTTCTTTTCCTTAGGGGTAAAGGTAATGGTAAACTGTCCTTCTGGCGTATCGATAACCTGCTGAACTTGTCCCTCTGCCGTATCTAGCTGAATAGGCTCCTCTGCAATCTTTTCCTCAACAAAACTCTGGCGTTCTGGAACCCATTTCTCAGACGGACGGATGATAGCATAGCCATAGGCGTCGCTCTCCTCTGCAATCTGAAGCCAGTCATCCTGAGTAAAGGACTCGAGGAGAATCATGAGAAGGATGGACTCTTCCTTGAAAATCATACTTTCAAACTCTGCCGCAAAGGCTTCAAAAGCTTCTTTTACAGTAGAAATCGGTACTTCAGGTAGTGACTTGGCTGTCGCTAAAGCTGTTTGAAAGAGTTCCCTAATCTGGTCATCCACTCCCCACATAACTTTTGGAGGTGAATCGTGACCATAGCGCTCCATGATGGGGAAAAAGAGCTCTTCCTTACGCTGGTAGTGGATGTCAAATTGACCCACAAGTCCCATCTGACGCACCAAACCCTTACGCATCTCCGCAAGCATTTCTTCATCTTCCATAGACTCATAGGTATCTAACAATCTACGAATGCGAATCAAGGCCGCACGGAGGGCTAGATTTTCATCCTTAAAGACACGAACTGGGTGACCTGGGTGCTCGGTATCTGCAACTTCGACACCCTTAACAGCATTTTTAAAAAGATTGGCATGAACGTCACAGAGTTCCATGACATCTTCAAAGGTGACACCTGAGTCTGAGTTCATCAGCTCGTGCTCCATGAGGGAAATCTCAATGGCTGAAACGCCTGTAAAGGTCGCATCAAAGCGCTCCTGAACCGACTCAGGAGAGGCGCCATTGTGCAATTCTAACAAAATATCCCGCAGGACATGAATCCGTTCATCTGCCATTAGTCTAATCCAATCACTTCGTAGCCATTTGCTTCCAGTGTGCGGACAATCTTGGCCATAGGAGTTCCTTCCAGCTTAGAACCTTGTTTGAGCGATACCTTGCGACCGACTGTATTGCGCATTAAGGGATTGGCAAGAGGTTTAAAACCTAGCTCCACTAGAATTTCCAAGACTTCTGGATACTTGTCCACCACTTCTGCAACAGGAATTGACACATCGATGATATTGTCCATGACGACCTCCACTGAATGTTTTAAAATGATTTTACTGCTTATATTATACCATATGAAAAGAGATTAAAAAACTAGCAGTACAAGACTTGCTAGTTCTCCACGACTTGGATGACCATCTAAATAAGTTTAAAGAGCCAATCCAATATCTTAAATAATAGCTTGTAAAACAGCAATTGGACTGCAAAAGAGATGATCATCCAAAAGAATTTCACAATCCCAATAATTGGTTTGATAAAAAGAATAGCAAGAAGGCCCCAGAAAAATTTCATTCTCTCTCCTCTGGCTTGATGAGCCAACGAGCCGTATCCATTAGCTTGTCTGCAATAAAGAGTTTCCCAAAACCGACAACGACATGGTCATCTTTCTTTATCGTTTTCATTACTTTTACACCTTGCATGGTCAAAAAGTAATTCCCGTAAGTTTTAGCTAGAGTTTTTATAAGTCCCATATTACTCACCTTCGATGATTTCAGCTTCTTTTCGGATAGTATCAATATCTATTTGATACTGCCCTTCATTATAATTAACTAATTTGGATAATTCCTTTTGCAGTCTTTCCCCCATCGGCTTCATGGTCGCAAAGGTTAAGCCACCAGAAAGGACACCTCCTAAAATAGGAATCACTTTTCCCATTCCCTTAGCCAAGCCTCCCTTTGTCAAGCTGACTCCAAAAATTTTCAAAACTTTTTCCAGAATAGGATACCAAAGTGTCTTTGTCAAAGCTTTCTGCGGAATCGTCTTCATCACATGCTTGGCAACTGTTACACCTCCAGAGCGAAGTAAAGCCCCTGCTCCATTTACCCCTAGCATGACACCGAGATAAAGCAAGAGTGTATTTTGAGCATCCTCGCTCAATTCATCACGGGATTCCCAAAGATCATCAAATCCATAAATATAGCCTAGTTCTTGAGCCAACTTTAATGAAAAAGCATAAAACTGAACTACATCTGTTGGAATAGTGATTGCCATGGCAATACCACCAGGTAAACCTGCCAAAATCGAAGTCCCGCTTGCTCGTAGAACATTGTCCTTAATACAGGTCTTAGCAACTCGATCCAAGCTTTCCTTTGTTAACAAAGAGGTCGGACCTTTTTCCAATAATGTAGCAATATCCTTTCGATCTAACTCTTTAGAAAATTTGTCAACTAAAAATTTTTCTCGATCAACTTTGACCATGGGTAATTTCACCACTTGTTGCAGCACTTGCATCGCTAACTCTTGTTTGCCCATCTCTATCTCCATTCATCATTCGTATTAAACTTTATCATATCATACTATGAGGTATTTACAAATTTTTTAAACTGTTTTTTGCAATTACAAATACAGCTATTAATAGCTAGAAGAATCCAAGCACCAAAAAAGAGGGTTGCCCCTCTTCTTAGTTCTTATCCAGATTGCGTAGCATTTCGTCAATCTTGTTTCCATACTCGATGGACTCGTCTTTGACGAAGGTCAAATCTGGGATTTTGTACAATTTCAAATTGCGGCCAAGTTCACGTTTGATGGTACCAGTTGCTTTTTCAAGCCCGATTTGGGCTTTTTGATTATCCGAAGCAAGGTTACTCAAAATGGTGTAGTAAACCTTGGCAACAGACAAGTCACCTAGCATCTGAACATCTGTGATGGTCACGCCTTGGACACGCGGATCACGGACTTTCTTTTGCAAAATCTCATTGACTTCACGTTTGATTTCCATGCCCACACGATCCGTACGGAAATGATTTGCCATGATATTCCTTTCTCTACTTTGAACCAAAAGCTAGGCCAGCAGACCTAGCTATTTCTATTAGATAGAGGAACTAGAGCCATTTGAATCTAGGAAACAAGCCTTAGATAGAACTGAGGGTTCATCAAGGCGCTGTTGACGACGAGTCAAATGAGCTATCGTTTCTCTATTATCTCTTGATTTCTTCCATGACATAAGCCTCAATCACATCATCCATCTTGATATCATTGTAGCCGTCAATCATCAATCCACCTTCACGACCGTTTGTAACTTCTTTAACGTCGTCTTTGTAGTGTTTCAAGCTTGCGAGTTCGCCATCATAGATAACAACACCGTCACGGATAACACGGACTTTAGAGTCACGGGTAACCTTACCGTTGATAACCATAAATCCACCGATAGTTCCCACTTTAGATACCTTGAAGGTTTCACGGATAAGAGCTTCACCGATGATTTTTTCTTCAAATTCTGGATCAAGCATCCCTTTCATAGCTTCTTCCATCTCTTCGATAACTTTGTAGATAATGCTGTGGAGACGGATTTCTACATCGTCAGCATCGGCTTGTTGACGAGCTTGTGGTGTAGGGCGTACGTTGAAACCAACGATAAAGGCATTTGAAGCTTCAGCAAGGGTCACGTCTGATTCGTTGATGGCACCGACTGCTGAGTGGACGATGGTCACTTTGACACCTTCCACGTCGATCTTTTGAAGTGAGGCAGAAAGGGCTTCAACAGAACCTTGTACATCGGCCTTGATAATGACGTTAACTGACTTGAGTTCACCAGCTTTAAGGGTATCAAAGAGATTTTCAAGGCTAACACGTTGGGTAGCTTGACGTTGTTTCATAAGGGCACGTTTGGCACGTTCTTCACCTGCTGCACGCGCAGATTTTTCATCCTCGTAAACGGCAAAGTGGTCACCCGCCATCGGTGCTTCATTCAAACCTGTAATTGAAACTGGTGTTGATGGACCTGCTACCTTAACACGACGACCAAGGTCGTTGGTCATAGCACGGACACGACCGAAGGTATTTCCGACAACGATTGGGTCTTGAACATTCAAGGTACCTTGTTGAACAAGAAGGGTTGCGACCGCACCTTTTCCTTTATCCAAGCGCGCTTCGATAACTGTACCGATAGCACGCACTGTTGGGTCTGCCTTGAGTTCTTGGATTTCAGCCACAAGAAGGACTGTTTCCAACAATTCTTCGATATTTTGGTTAAATTTAGCCGAGATTTCAACAAATTCAGAATCTCCACCCCAAGCGGTTGACATGACACCATGCTCAGCCAATTCACCGATAACACGTTCTGGGTTAGCACCTGGTTTATCAATCTTGTTAATGGCTACGATGATTGGAACGTTGGCCGCTTTTGAGTGGTTAATGGCTTCAATTGTCTGAGGCATAACCCCGTCATCTGCCGCTACGACCAAGATCGTAATATCGGTAACAGAAGCACCACGTGCACGCATGGATGTAAAGGCCGCGTGTCCTGGTGTGTCAAGGAAGGTAATCTTCTTGCCATTTTCAACGATTTGGTAGGCACCGATATGCTGAGTGATACCACCTGCTTCACCTGTCGCAACACGAGAGTTACGAAGGGTATCTAGAAGTGTTGTTTTACCGTGGTCAACGTGTCCCATGATAGTTACAACTGGTGGACGCTCAACCAATTCATCTTCATTGAGATAACCATCTTCGACAAAGAAACGTTCGATGTCGGCATTATCCACTTCAACCTTTTGTTTGGCTTCGATACCGTAATCCACCATGAGGAGTTCAATCGTTTCCCCATCCAAGGATTGGTTTTGTGTGGCCATGACACCCATCATAAAGAGTTTCTTAACGATTTCAGCTGGTTCACGTTTGATACGTTTTGCGATTTCCGCAACGGTCATACCATCTGTATATTCAAATTCTGTTGGCAATTCATGGAATTTACGCTCTGTAACAGGTTTTGGAGTCTGATTACGGTTGTTCTTGTTATTGCCTTTTTTGTTCTTCTTGTTGTTATTCCAGTTACTATTTCTTTGATTTCTCACTTGATTTTGACTACTTCGATTCTTTTGTTGTTTTCTAGGACCATCTTCTTCGTGATCGAAATCATCACGTTCTTTGTCTGGTCGAGCTTGTTTTTTACGACGTGTATCCACTGGCGCTTCTTTAGCTACAGGAGCTGGTTCAACCACTGCTTGAACTTGTTGCGCTTGTTCAGCTAACTTAGCCACCTCTTCAAAGATTTCCTCTGGCTCCTTGCGTTTGTTAGCTTGGGCCAAGGCTTCCTTGGCAGCCTGAGTCTGCTTGAAACGTTCCTCACTTGAACGTGCATATTCAGCATTTTGTTCTGCTTTTAGGGCTGCTGCACGGGCTTTAAAGTCAATACGTGGAGCCGCTTGATTTGAACGTTTGTCCTCTTGTTGACGGCGCTCATTTCCACGATTTTGCTGACTTTGCTGTTTCTTAGCTTGGTCATTAAAGCGACGATTGTCGCGGTTTCCCTGACCTTGTTTTCCACCATTACGGCCGTCGTTTTTCTGACGGTTGCCATTTTGTTGTTGGTCACGGTTATTGCCCTTATTTTGCTTGCGTCGTTCTGCCTGCTCTTTGGCACGAGCTTCACGCTCAGCCTTGAAATTACGACTTTGTGGTTTCGCTACTGCTTTTTCTGTTTTAGGAGCAACTAGTTCAGCCGCTTTTGCCTCTTCCTTAGCTACAGCTAGTTTCACTGGCTCAGATTTCTCGGCTTTCTTTTCTGCACTTGCTTTTGGTTCTGCAGGTTTTACTTCTGCTTTCGGAGTAGCTGCAGGCTTAAAGCTGGCAGCGATTTTTGCAGCGACATCTTCTTCCACACTTGATGAGTGGCTTTTCACATCCAAGCCCAACTCTTTTGCACGCGCTACAACTTCTTTACTTTCTTTTCCAAGTTCTTTTGCGATTTCGTACAATCTTTTCTTAGACAAATCATGTCCTCCTCTTCTATTCCATAAGAGACCTCATTTTCTTTGTAAATCCAGCATCTGTTACAGCCAAAACCTTTCTCGATTTCCCGACTGCTATGCTTAATTCCAGTGTTGAAAACACGGTTACAATTTCTACTTGATAATAATGACTTTTATCTTGAATCTTCTTGGTCAGATTGGGTCCAGCATCATGGGCTAGAAAGACCAACTTGGCCTTGCCGTCTTGAATGGCCTTGACCACCAATTCTTCACCCGATATAATCCGCCCTGCTCGCTGAGCAAGCCCCAAGAGATTGCTTATCTTTTGCTTATTCAAGTCCTAACTCTCTTCTTTTCACTTTGTGATCCACATAAGCGATCAACTCGTCATAAAAGCTTTCATCCACTTCCATGCTAAAGCTACGGTTAAAGACCTTCTTCTTTTTCGCCTCTAGGGCTTCTGCATTGTCTAGTTTGATATAAGCGCCACGGCCATTAGCCTTGCCTGTCGGATCAATAAAGACTTGCCCTTCCTTGTTCTTGACAATGCGGAGCAAATCCCGCTTATCAATCACTTCATTGGACACGACAGACTTGCGCAAAGGGATTTTTCTCGTTTTCATCTTTCCCTCCTCTAGCAGCTTTTATTCTTCTACAGTATCGTTTTCTGCTTCCAAATCTACCGAACCAGCTTCTTCCATGGCTTCAAATTCGCTAGCAGACTTGATATCGATACGGTACCCAGTCAAGTGAGCCGCCAAGCGCACGTTTTGTCCACGACGACCAATGGCAAGAGAAAGCTTGTTATCTGGCACAACGACCAAGGCACGTTTACTGTCGTTTTCATCAAAGATAACTTGGTCAACTTCAGCAGGAGCGATAGCGTTGTAGATAAATTCAGCTGGATCGGCTACCCATTCAATAACGTCGATGTTTTCTTCGATTGGAACCATACGATCGCTCTTAGCATCGTAGCGAGCTGGGTGGAATTTGCTAGTAATCTTCTTGATGTTAGCACCACCACGTCCAACGATTGTACCAATAGCGTCCACGTTTGGATTGTGGCTACGAACTGCAACCTTAGTACGGTCGCCAGCTTCACGAGCCACGCTCATGATTTCAACAGTTCCATCATAAACTTCTGGAATTTCTTGTTCCATCAAACGTTTGATCATCTCTGGATGGCTACGGCTGACAAAGACGTTGACACCACGAGGGTTGTCTTCAACTTTGTAGACATAAACTTCGATACGATCATGAGAAGCAAAAACTTCTCCAGGAATTTGATCTTGTTTTGACAATTGGGCTTCGATGCTGCCAAGGTTGACATAGATGAAGCGGTTGTCAAAGCGTTCTACTGTACCAGACATGATTTCTTGCTCGTGTTCTTTGTAAGTATTGTAAGTGATGGCACGTGTTTGCTTGCGCATTTTTTCCATGATGGTTTGTTTGGCAGATTGAGCTGCTACACGACCAAACTCAGCAGGTGCCTCTTCAAACTTGATTTTATCACCAAGTTCATAGGCTGAATTAATGGCAAGAGCATCTTTCAAGCTGATTTCCAAACGGCTATCAAATACTTCATCAACCACTTCACGGACAGTATAAACGGTAAAGTCACCTGTTTTTTCGTTGAAATCAATAGCTACGCTGTCTGATTGACCATAGCGTCTGCGATAAGCGGAACGAAGCGACTCTACTACTGCGTCGATGATATCTTCTTTTTTGATTCCCTTGTCTTCTTCCAAAATGCGGAAGGCCTCTAGCATTTCTTTACTCATGTTTTCTTCACTTTTGAATCCTCAAAAGCTATCCTTTCTTTTTCTATAATTTAACTGCTAAACGTGCTTTTGATACTAAACTGTATGGAATTTGGACGGTTTTCTTACGCGTCTTGTCCATATATTCCATGGTCAACTCGTCCTCTTCAAAGGCCAACAAGGTTCCTTCAAAGACCTTTTGCTTATCGATGGCTTGGTAGAGCCCGACATGGATGTATTTCCCAACCGCTCCAGAGACGGCATCTTTGGTTTTCAAAGGACGTTCCAAGCCTGGACTGGTGATTTCTAGGAAATATTGTTCTGGGAAGGGATCTGGCTTGATGGTGTCTAGGACAGGACTGATCATTTCTGTCAAGTCTGCCGTGTCGTTCAAGGTAATTCCTTCAGGTTTATCTACAAAAATACTAAGAATCATATCACTGCCAATCTTTCCATACTCGATATCCACGAGTTCGAAAGGTTCTTGGATGACAGGTTCTACAACTTCTCTGACTAATTCTACGATTGTTGCGATTGCGTCCACCTCCTCATAAGCAAGAGGCGAAGATATTTCCCCGCCTCACTTTTCATATTCTTACTCTTAGTATAACACGTTTGCCAATTTCTGTAAAGCAAAAGCACTTATACAGCCTGATTTCAGGCTATTTCTTAAAATTCTACCTCAACTCGGTAGATAACTTGCCCCTTGTTGGAGAATTTTTGCTCGTATTCTGTCATGACATTGCCTTCAAAATCACTGGCATGTAAATCAAGCCAGACACCATTGAGTTTCATGCCATACTGAGAAAAGCTCACTAGGCTGTACTCAAACAAGCCACGGTTATCCGTCTTGAAATGAATTTCTCCATTTTCAGGCAAGATGCGCTTAAAGGTATCCAAGAAGGTCTTATAGGTCAAACGACGCTTTTCATGACGCTTTTTAGGCCAAGGATCTGAAAAGTTCAGATACAAACGATCAATCTCACCGTCTTCAAAGTAGTCAGTCAAGTCAGAACCATCTACCCACAAGAGCTTGATGTTAGGCACTCCAACTTCAAGCACCTTGTCCAAAGCGTAGCTCAAAACAGACTTTTGAATATCAATCCCGATATAGTTGATATCAGGGTTTTGCTTGGCCATACCTGAAACAAAGGCACCTTTTCCACTTCCAACTTCCACATGAATGGGATTATCATTGCCAAACAAGTTACGCCATTTTCCCTTAGCTTCCAAGGGATTGAGGACCACATACTGGGGATTGGCCTCTAGTAATTCTGTCGCCCCTTTACGATTTCTAACTCTCATCTTCTCTTTCCATACTTGTCTCGGAAGTGACGCAAGCCATGAATCTCCCGATTGACATTTTCTAAATCTTGGTTCATATAATACTTGGAAATCTGGCTCAAGTAAGACAATTGACCGTACCAATACAATTTATTTAATACCGTTTGATTGTACTTATAGCCGTAGTAGGTCAACCATTCCTTCCACTGATGTTCTGGAATATAATGGCAGAGCATATGGGCCACATCAAACATGCGGTCGGTCAAGCGAACCGAATCCCAATCTACCAAATAAATCAAGCCACTATCTGTCTCAATCCAATTACTATGTCGTACATCTCCATGGACAATGGTCGCATAGTCCTCTCTAAATCCTGGAATAGTCTGACGTAAATCAGCCATCACTTCACTGATAAAATGATTTTTACGCAAAGCATCTGGAGCCGTTTCTTGCCAAGACTGTAGTAAATCTACAGGTGTTTCCATAGCATATCCCAAACGACTCAACTGTGTCATCAACGGACGTGAGCGATGAAGACGGGTTAAGATATTGACGATTTGTTTACGATTCATATCATAGGGGGTCAATATCTTGCCTGTCAACCATTCTTGAGCACACATATCACGCCCATCTGCCAAACGGCGACTCCATAATAATTGTGGAGCAATTTGTTCTCTAGCTAGACCAGGTAGGATTGGAGAGGTGTTCATTTTTACAAAGATACGCTTCCCATCAGGATAGCTACCCATATAAGCCTTGCCACTTTTCCCAGGTATGGGAGTCAGTGTTAGCTCATTATCACCCAAATCCATTTCTTTCCTCCGTATAAAGTTTCCTTACTATTCTACTAGTTTTTGGCCTATTCGTCAACCGCTCCATACCCGATTCTCAAAGAAAAGCCTCTGGATTGGCTTGGGTATCCTTATAGAAAGAAAAAGGAAAGCACCGTCTTCTGCTTACCTTTTCATGATTTTTATAAATAATATAAGAGTGGCCAAGCATTGTAAAACATGTGAACTAGAGTAGAAACCCATAGATTTTGGCTCTTTTTATAAGCAAAGCCCAGCAACAAGCCCCCAAGTAGATAAAAAATAAACGAAGAGACATTAGAAGGTCCATGCATGAAAGAAAAGAGAGAGGAAGTTAACACAAGTCCTAACCAAGAATTGTCAAAAATCGCACCTTGAAGAAGTCCTCTGAAAATGAGTTCCTCCTGGATGGGGCCAAAAACTGAGGAAGTCAAAATCAAAGACAGGGAAATTCCTCTGCTGACTTCCGCCAAGTGTTGAACTCCTGCGCCAGAAGAAACAGCAAAGAAATGAATATAAACCAGCGTCTCAAGCACACTTAGAAGAAAGATTGCAATGAAAAGCAAAAGTTCTTTCTTGCTTAACATCCCAAAAGAAATCATTTCAAACTTTCTAGCATAAGCAACACTCAGAGAGGTTACTAGAAGACTTACAATAATCAATGCAGATTCATTTTGAAAAAAATCCCCATGGTTAATCGTATAAGGAACTGTAATGACGATTATTAGTACTAAAAATCCAAAGCACAAGGCATGAAATTTATCAAAAAACTCCATAAAATTATCCTCCTCAACAAACTTCCCTACACGTCATCCTTGAGATCTAGTCTTTCCAAAACAAACCATTTTATACTCTTCAAACCACGTCAACGCCGCCTTGGATTATATATGTGACTGACTTCGTCAGTTCTATCAACAACCTCAAAACACTGTTTTGGGTAACCTGCGGCTAGTTTCCTAGTTTGCTCTTTGATTTTCATTGAATATAAGTTAAGAGTGGCAAACTGTTGTAAAACATATGGACTAGAGTAGAGACCCACAAGTTTTGGCTCTTTTTATAAGCAAAGCCCAACAACAAGCCCCCAAGTAGATAATAGAAAAACGAAGGGACATCATAAGGTCCATGCATGAACGAAAAGAGAGAGGATGTCAGCACAAGCCCTATCCACGAATTGTCAAAAACCGCACCCTGAAGAAGTCCTCTAAACAGGAGTTCCTCATGGATAGGTGCCAAAACCGTGACATTTACAATAAAGGAAAGCGAAAGTCCATTACTCGTTTTCTCAAGGTGTTGAGCCGAAGCACCAGAAGCAACTGAGAAAAAGGCATGATAGCCTATATTTACCAGCACCGTGAGAAGAAAGATTCCAATGAAGAGCAAGAGTTGCTTCTTACTTAAAATCCCGAAAGAAATCATATCAAACCATCTCGTATAGCCAATACTAAGGCAAAGCAAGAGACTCTTTACAACAATGAATGTGTACTGGTGTTGAAAATAATCTCCTTGATTGACGGAATATCCCGCCGCATCAACGATTGCAAATACTAAAAATCCCAAAAACAAGGCATGACACTTATTGAAAATGGCCATAAAACTATCCTCCTCAACAAACAGACTTCCCTACACGTCATTCTTTAGTTCTAGCCTTTCCAAAACAAACCATTTGAGTAACCAAAATCCGACCACATAACCACCCCCTAAGAAGATAGCCATTAAAGATAGCATGGGATTTAGGAAATAAAAGGCCACAACAGATACAAAGGTTAGCACAAAAACGTTAAAGGCAATGGTGTCAGAAGCCAAGACTAGAATATAGGGGGTCAACCAGTCTAAAGTTTTTGAATTTAGGAAAAATAAGTGTCTATACATAATAACCTCCTCTATGGCTAAAAAGCAAGCCTTTTGTTTTTTTACCCTAAGACCCTATGTAGAAAAGTGAGCAAAAATGGTAATGTTGCGAAAATATTATTGATCACATGCACCGCATAGGAAGGATAAATGCTCTTGGTATAGCGGGTCAAACTAGCAAAGA
>NZ_VMNE01000008.1:0-613 GCF_013277565.1 Streptococcus sp. k-90
GCTTGGTTCTGATACATTTCCTGCTGGATCTGTTGCTTTCGCTGTTACGTCTCCTGCTGGAAGCTCTTTCGTTGGTGTGATTGTAGCTTTTCCGTTTTCGTCCGCTACGCCTTCACCAAGCTTGTGACCATCTTTGTCGAACAACTCAACCTTAGATCCTGGTTCTGCTGTCACTTCAACTGGTGTCTTAGTTCCTGCTTTATCTGTTAGATCTGTCTTAACTTCTGGTTTAGCTGGAGCTTTTGTATCCTTAGTTGCGGTTGCTGGAACACTTGGTTCTGATACATTGCCTGCTGGATCTGTTGCTTTCGCTGTTACGTCTCCTGCTGGAAGCTCTTTCGTTGGTGTGATTGTAGCTTTTCCGTTTTCGTCCGCTACGCCTTCACCAAGCTTGTTACCGTCTTTGTCGAACAACTCAACTTTAGATCCTGGTTCTGCTGTCACTTCAACTGGTGTCTTAGTTCCTGCTTTATCTGTTAGATCTGTTTTGATTTCTGGTTTAGCTGGAGCTTTTGTATCTGCTGTTGCTTTTTCTGGTGTGCTTGGCTCTGATACATTGCCTGCTGGATCTGTTGCTTTCGCTGTTACGTCTCCTGCTGGAAGCTCTTTCGTT
>NZ_VMNE01000009.1:0-42475 GCF_013277565.1 Streptococcus sp. k-90
ATGACAGTTGAAGTTGAAATAGACAACTGATGAGCAATGTCGGTCATAGAATTCTTTTCGATCAACTTTTGAGCAATCTTTTGGTTGACGATACGAGGGATTTGGTGATTCTTCTTGACGAGAGAAGTCTCAACCACCATCATTTTCGAGCAATGATAGCACTTAAAACGACGCTTTTTAAGTAGGATTCTAGTAGCCATACCAGTTGTTTCAAGGTAAGGAACCTTAGACGGTTTTTGAAAGTCATATTTCTTCATTTTGCTTCCGCAATCAGGACAATACGAGGCATTATAGTCCAGTTTAGCGATGATTTCTTTGTGGGTATCCATATTGATGATATCTAGAATTTTGATGTTTGAGTCTTTGATATCGAGTAATTTTGTGATAAAATGTAGTTGTTCCATAGGATTCTTTCTAATGAGTTGTTTTGTCGCTTTTCATTATAGATCTTATGGGACTTTTTTTCTACACCAAAATAGTCTCTATAATATCCATAGGGGATTTACCCACTACAGAAATTATAGAGCTTCTTTGTCAACTATAGTAGATTGAAATAAGATATGAACAAATCGATTAGGAAAATCAAATTAAATTCTAGAAATGATTTAGCAGTCACTATGTAATAATCTAACTTCAATCAACTACATATTGTCGATTTTATGGTTGTGCTTGTTTATTACTACTTCCAACTCTTTAGTGAAATTTCTCCGCTATTTAGCCAGATTTCTTTTCCGTTATCACATTGAACTAAAAGTTTTCCACTTTCAGAGATATCTTTAGCAAGTCCTTTGTAGTCTTTTTGATCTAGTGTAAAAGTCACTTCTTTTCCTAGAACGAAGGACTGTTTTTTGTATAGGTATAATAGCTCTTCTGCTGGTGTTTCGAAGAAAGCACGCCAAATCTCTATGATTAATTCATTTCTTGTTATAGGTGCTGGCACTTTAAATAAACTAGCAGCTTTTTCTTTTAATTCTTGAGGGAAGTCTTTGATAGCAAAGTTGATTCCTACTCCAATAATGATATCTGTGACTAAGCCTGTTTCTACAGAGGTCATTGCCTCAGTTAGGATTCCTCCAATTTTATGATTTTTGAGGTAGATATCGTTGACCCATTTTATGTCGACATCTATTAAAGTTAGGTTTTTGATGGCTTTATAGATAGCTCCAGCTACAAGCAGTGTGTAGGATGGTAATTTATCATAGGGGAGATTTGGTTTAAGATGGAGGGTCATATAAATGCCCCCTTGTGGGGAGTAGAAAGAACGTTGAAAACGGCCTCGGCCAGCTGTTTGATAGGAAGCTAGGTAGAGAGTATTTGCTTCATTCCCTAAATCAATTGCTTCTTTTGCATCTAGTTGTGTCGATTTTGTTTCTGGTTTAAAACTGACATTAATTGGAAGATTTTTTTCTATAATATCTGGAAGAATAAGGTCACCATTCATCAGTTTATATCCTTTGTTTTTGATACTATCAATTTCAATGCCTTCTTGTTCTAGACGCTTGATGGATTTCCAAATTGATGTTCGGCTTAGGGATAGTTCTTCTGCGATTTTTTCTCCGCTGATATAGTCGGTTTCTTTAGATAGGATTTGGTACACAGCTTGGTAGGATTTCATAGTGTTGCCTTTCGCAATGAATAGTTTATGCTTTGAATTTAGTCTGTATAATTGCTTATGATCTATATTTTATTACTACTATTTTAACATATGCCTAGTCTTTACGGTATGATTTTCTTGGAGTAAATGTAGTACTAATGATTGAGTTTTGAAATCTCAGTATTTTTGCTCCCTTTTTACCTAGTAAACGTTTCCTTTGTTTTCAAATTGCTAAAAAAGTGGTACAATATAGGATAGCTTACTATTATCTGAATCAGTTGATTTGGAGAGAAAGGATTCATTTTGAAATCAATAGGCTTTATTAAAAAGCTGAAAGGGTTGTCTAGTAAAGAGCTTATTTTATTGGGAATTATCCTGAGTATCTTTTTACCCTTTTATCTTTTTGTAGTTGTATTCTGTTTATATATTATCAGTTTGATTTTTACAGGAGACATGAAAAGTATTCTTCAGAAAATGGGGGAGCATCCGATGCTGCTTCTTTTTCTTGGCTATAGTACTGTTATATCCGTTTTTGCACAAAATTGGATGGGTCTTGTGGCTTCAGTAGGAATGTTTCTATTTACTGTTTTCTTTTTGCACTATCAGTCGATTTTATCACATAAATTCTTTCGATTGATTTTGCAGCTTGTCTTGTTTGGTAGCGTCTTGTCAGCTGCTTTTGCGAGTTTAGAACATTTCCAAATTGTGAAGAAATTCAACTATGCTTTTCTGTCACCCAATATGCAGGTATGGCATCAGAATCGTGCAGAAGTGACCTTCTTTAATCCTAATTATTATGGAATTATTTGTTGTTTCTGTATCATGATTGCCTTCTATCTGTTTACAACGACCAAGTTGAATTGGTTGAAAGTATTCTGTGTGATTGCAGGCTTTGTGAATCTCTTTGGTTTGAACTTTACGCAGAATCGAACTGCCTTTCCTGCTATTATCGCTGGAGCCATTATTTATCTCTTTACGACCATTAAAAACTGGAAGGCCTTTTGGCTTAGTATTGGGGTCTTTGCGATTGGCCTGAGTTTCCTCTTTTCCAGTGATTTGGGAGTTCGGATGGGGACTTTAGACTCTTCTATGGAAGAACGAATTTCTATCTGGGATGCTGGGATGGCCTTATTTAAGCAAAATCCTTTCTGGGGTGAAGGGCCATTGACCTATATGCACTCTTATCCTCGGATACATGCTCCTTATCATGAACATGCTCATAGCCTTTATATTGACACGATTCTAAGTTACGGAATTGTGGGGACTATTTTACTAGTTTTGTCTTCTGTTGCTCCCGTTCGCTTGATGATGGATATGAGTCAGGAGTCGGGGAAACGTCCGATTATCGGTCTTTATCTATCTTTCCTTACAGTGGTTGCTGTGCACGGAATCTTTGATTTGGCCCTCTTCTGGATTCAGTCAGGTTTTATTTTCTTGCTAGTTATGTGCAGTATTCCGTTGGAGCATCGAACGTTGGTATCGGACATGACAGATTAAGTTTTATAAGATTGAAATCTTCTACCTTGGGTAGGAGATTTTTTTACTAGGAAAAATTATTTCTAAATCGAAATAGTTGACAGATAGAATGACGAGTGTTACAATTACTTTATTCGTTTCGATATAGAAATAAATTGGAGGTGTCATGAAAGATAGTCATTTGGTAGCCCATCATATTCGTTTGTTGAATGGGAGGATTTTTCAAAAGTTACTTAGTCTAGATCCTGAAGCTCTTTATAGGAGTGAGCAGGGGAAGATTTTAGCGGTTTTATGGAATAGTGAAACAGGCTGCGCAACTGCGACAGATATTGCTCTTGCGACGGGGCTTGCGAATAATACACTGACGACTATGATAAAAAAGCTAGAAGAACAAAAGCTTGTAACCGTTAGTCCGTGTGGAAAAGACAAGCGTAAGAAGTATTTAGTTTTAACGGAGTTAGGCAAGTCCCAGAAAGAAGTAGGACATCGTGTTAGTCAGAAATTGGATACGATCTTTTACAAAGGATTTTCAGAGGAAGAAATTCGTCAGTTTGAAGGTTTTCAAGAAAGAATTTTGGCTAATCTGAAAGAAGAGGAAAATGAGATTTAAAATGGAGCAAATTAGCTGTTTATAAGTAAAGGCCACTTTCGACTTTGTTTTCCAACTCTTAGGACAAGGAAACTATGTGGTTAGCTATGGTCAGACTCAGATTGATGGAGTTGCTTATGCCCAGTACGATATCTTCCGTCTAGAAAACGGAAAAATTGTGGAGCATTGGGACAATAAAGAAGTTATGCTTAGGGTAGAAGACTTGACCAATCGAGGTAAGTTTTAAATTGAGGATACAGAATGATTGAATATAAAAATGTGGCGCTACGCTACACAGAAAAAGATGTCTTGAGAGATGTTAATTTACGGATTGAGAATGGCGAGTTTATGGTTTTAGTAGGGCCTTCTGGCTCAGGTAAGACAACCATGCTTAAGATGATTAACCGTCTCTTGGAACCGACTGATGGAAATATTTATATGGATGGCAAGCGCATCAAAGATTATGATGAGCGGGAACTGCGTCTTTCTACTGGTTATGTTTTACAGGCAATTGCACTGTTTCCCAATCTAACGGTTGCGGAAAATATTGCCCTGATTCCTGAGATGAAGGGATGGACTAAGGAAGAAATTGCTCAGAAAACAGAAGAGTTTTTGGCTAAGGTTGGCTTGCCAGTAGCTGAGTATGGGCATCGTTTGCCTAGTGAATTATCTGGTGGGGAGCAACAGCGTGTTGGAATTGTACGGGCTATGATTGGCCAGCCTAAGATTCTCCTAATGGATGAACCTTTTTCGGCTCTTGATGCTATTTCGAGAAAACAGTTGCAGGTTCTGACGAAAGAATTGCATAAAGAATTTGGGATGACAACTATTTTTGTAACCCATGATACGGATGAAGCCTTGAAATTGGCGGACCGTATTGCTGTCTTGCAGGATGGAGAGATTCGTCAGGTGGCGAATCCCGAGACAATTTTAAAAGCGCCTGCAACAGACTTTGTAGCAGACTTGTTTGGAGGTAGTGTTCATGACTAATTTAATTGCAACTTTTCAGGATCGTTTTAGTGATTGGTTGACAGCCCTATCTCAACATTTGCAGTTGTCACTTTTGACCTTGTTACTAGCTATTTTTATTGCAGTCCCCTTAGCGGTATTTCTTCGTTATCATGAAAAGATGGCGGACTGGGTCTTGCAGATTGCAGGGATTTTCCAGACCATCCCGTCTCTGGCCTTGCTGGGGCTCTTTATTCCCTTGATGGGAATTGGAACCTTGCCTGCTTTGACAGCTCTAGTGATTTATGCGATTTTTCCGATTTTGCAAAATACCATCACTGGACTCAAGGGAATTGATCCGAGTCTGCAAGAGGCTGGGATTGCCTTTGGGATGACCAGATGGGAACGTCTCAAGAAGTTTGAAATTCCACTTGCCATGCCTGTTATGATGTCTGGGATTCGGACGGCAGCTGTCTTGATTATCGGTACGGCAACCTTGGCTGCCTTGATTGGTGCAGGGGGGCTGGGTTCCTTTATCCTTTTGGGAATTGACCGTAATAATGCCAGTCTGATTTTGATTGGGGCCCTTTCTTCTGCAGTGCTTGCCATTGCCTTTAACTTCCTACTAAAGGTGATGGAAAAAGCAAAATTGCGGACGATTTTTTCTGGTTTTGCCTTGGTGACCATATTGCTTGGTTTGTCTTATAGTCCAGCTCTTTTGGCTCAAAAAGAGAAAGAAAACTTGGTTATTGCTGGGAAATTGGGACCGGAACCAGAAATTTTGGCCAATATGTATAAACTCCTTATTGAAGAAAATACCAGTATGACTGCGACTGTTAAACCGAATTTTGGAAAAACAAGCTTTCTCTATGAAGCTTTGAAAAAAGGCGATATTGACATCTATCCTGAATTTACAGGAACGGTGACTGAAAGTTTGCTTCAACCATCACCCAAGGTGAGTCATGAGCCAGAGCAGGTTTATCAGGTAGCGCGTGATGGTATTGCCAAACAGGATCATCTAGCCTATCTCAAACCTATGTCTTATCAAAATACCTACGCTGTAGCTGTTCCGAAAAAGATTGCTCAAGAATATGGCTTGAAGACCATTTCGGACTTGAAAAAAGTGGAAGGGCAGTTGAAGGCAGGCTTTACACTTGAGTTTAATGACCGTGAAGATGGCAATAAGGGCTTGCAGTCAATGTATGGTCTCAATCTCAATGTAGCGACCATGGAACCAGCCCTTCGCTATCAGGCAATTCAGTCAGGTGATATTCAAATCACGGATGCCTATTCGACTGATGCGGAATTGGCGCGTTATGATTTACAGGTCTTGGAAGATGACAAACAACTCTTCCCACCTTATCAAGGGGCTCCACTCATGAAAGAAGCCCTTCTCAAGAAACATCCAGAGTTGGAAACAGTTCTCAATAAATTGGCTAGTAAAATTACTGAAAGCCAGATGAGCCAGCTCAACTACCAAGTCGGTGTTGAAGGCAAGTCAGCAGAACAAGTAGCCAAGGAGTTTCTACAAGAACAAGGTTTGCTGAAGAAATAGCTTGAAAAGCTAGACTCAACTTGCTTAAACGACTATATAGAAAATGCTCAGACAATGTCGTCTGGGCTCTTTTGATTTTAGGGTTATTGAATGTCACTTAAAATGGAAAGAAAGAGAAAATTTTCAGGAATTTCTAAAAATTTACTGTAAATACACTTGACTATTCACAAAATAGGTGTATAATGTGTTGTGAACTACTTAACAAATAAGGATTTTCAGCTCATGTCGACTAAGGTTGGGAATCTTGTGTATAGACAGTTCATTATCTAATAGAGCGTTGCGTCCGAAAGTCTATCTAGACACGGCTCTTTAAAAACAAAAGGAGAAATGATGCATACTTATTTGCAAAAGAAAATTGAAAATATCAAAACAACTCTAGGTGAAATGTCAGGTGGTTACCATCGTATGGTTACGGCTATGGCTGATTTAGGATTTTCAGGAACTATGAAGTCTATCTGGAATGACCTCTTTGCCAATCGTAGCTTTGCCCAGTGGCTTTATTTGCTGGTTTTAGGAAGTTTTCCTCTCTGGCTGGAGTTGATTTATGAACACCGTATTGTTGACTGGATTGGGATGATTTGTAGCCTAACTGGGATTATCTGTGTTATCTTTGTATCGGAAGGTCGGGCAAGTAATTATCTTTTTGGCTTGATTAACTCTGTTATTTACCTTATTTTGGCCCTACAGAAAGGCTTTTATGGTGAGGTACTGACGACACTTTACTTCACAGTCATGCAGCCAATTGGACTTCTAGTTTGGATTTATCAGGCACAGTTTAAGAAGGAAAAGCAGGAGTTTGTCGCGCGTAAACTGGACGGCAAGGGCTGGACAAAGTATCTTTCCATTAGTGTTCTTTGGTGGTTGACCTTTGGATTCATTTATCAGTCTATCGGTGCCAATCGTCCCTATCGTGATTCAATCACAGATGCGACCAATGGGGTAGGGCAAATCCTCATGACAGCTGTTTACCGTGAACAGTGGATATTCTGGGCAGCTACCAATGTCTTTTCAATCTATCTCTGGTGGGGAGAAAGCCTGCAAATCCAAGGGAAATATCTAATTTATCTCATTAACAGTCTAGTTGGTTGGTATCAATGGAGCAAGGCTGCTAAGCAGAATACTGATTTACCTAACTAGGAAAAGATGTTTGAAAGTGCTGTTTTGAGATTTCGATTAAAACAGATAGAGTTGATAATCAAGGATTGGATATGATGAAAAAGAGGAGCAGTAGTTCCTCTTTTATTGTCGAAAAGATAAAAACTCAGTAGCCTGGGCATAAGGCAACTGAGCTCTAGTCTGTATTTAGTCTTTAGAAATGAGAAGGTCTAGATAAAACTGGACAACTTCCTGATTTGTGAAGTCTTGACCTTTTTTGAGCCACCAGGTCAATGTTTCGATAAAGTTGGTTACAACTAAGTGTTGGAGATAAGAAGCAGGCAGACTTGGGTGTGCTTCTTTCAAATCATCAACCAGCATGGGGTAGACGTGGTGTTCCAACTCTCTCTGGAGTTGGCGGAGGAAGTAGTCATTCTTGGAGAATAGCAGACTGGTGATATGGTCTTGATTTTTCTGAAAATGCAGAAAGAGGTGGGCGAGGTAATCTTCGGTTGAAATGGCTTGCTCTCTTTCAAAAAGATGATGGAATAGGTAGCGGCAAAGCTCGTCCAGAAGCAGCTCCTTGCTCTCATAGTGACAGTAAAAAGTAGAACGTCCCACATCTGCGAGATCAATAATATCCTGAACAGTAGTGGCCTCGTAGCCCTTAGTGTTCAAAAGTTGTAGAAAAGCTTGATAGATGGCTTTTTTTGTTTTACTGATACGGCGGTCAATGTTAGTCATATGGACACTTGAGGCAAATTGTTCAGAACTGAATAAAGCTGACCTTTTGCTTCTATCCTTTCTTTGAGTTTTAGTGGATAATGATAATGAACAAGGTGTTCATAAATCTATTATAACAAAGGAATGAGAAAGATGAAGGCAAAATATACTGTTTGGGTAGCTTTTTTCTTAAATTTAAGCTATGCTATTGTTGAGTTTATTGCAGGAGGAATCTTTGGTTCGAGTGCTGTTCTTGCTGACTCGGTGCATGACTTGGGAGATGCGATTGCTATTGGGATCTCAGCCTTTTTGGAAAGTATCTCCAATCGTGAAGAAGACAGCCACTATACCTTGGGCTACAAGCGTTTTAGCCTTTTAGGAGCCATGATAACGGCTGTGATTCTTATGACAGGGTCCGTTTTGGTCATTTTGGAAAATATAGCGAAAATCTTTCATCCACAATCGGTCAATGATGAGGGGATTCTCTGGTTAGGAATTATTGCGATTATTATCAATGTGCTAGCGAGTCTCGTCATTCGCAAAGGACAAACCAAGAACGAATCCATTCTCAGCCTGCACTTTCTGGAAGATACCTTGGGTTGGGTGGCTGTCATCCTGATGGCCATTGTTCTTCGATTTACCGATTGGTATATCTTGGATCCGCTCTTGTCTCTTGCTATTTCCTTCTTTATTCTTTCAAAAGCCCTTCCACGTTTTTGGAGAACGCTCAAGATATTCCTCGATGCAGTGCCAGAAGGAGTAGATATCCAGAAAATCAAGACGGATTTAGCAGAATTGGACCATGTCGCTAGTATCAATCAGCTTAATCTCTGGACTATGGATGGTTTGGAAAAAAATGCCATTGTCCATGTTTGTTTAAAAGAGATGGAGCATATGGAAACTTGTAAAGAATCTATTCGAATTTTCCTCAAAGATTGTGGCTTTCAAAATATTACCATTGAAGTTGATGCTAACCTAGAAAGTCACCAAGCACATAAGCGAAAGGTGTGAGTTGGAGCGGAATCATAGAGATTATTAGAGAAACAGCCTTGCTAGAGGTAGTTTTGTAATCCTAATCATTCCTTGTACTTTCTCTTAGAGTCAGTCTGGTTCCCAGCATAGTAAGGCTAGGGATTTTGCGACCGTGGAGTACTTCCTTGTTAAGAATATCCATACCTGCTCGGCCCATTTCTTCGGTATAGACGGTGATGCTAGAAAGGGGAGGATAAACTTGCTTGGTCAGGCTGGTGTCGTTAAAGGAAATAAGACTGACGCGGTCTGGCAGGCTGATTCCAGCTTCTTGGAGGGCACGGAGGGCACCTATAGCTAAACTATCGCTGGCTGCGAAAAAGGCTGGCGGGAGTTGGTCTCCCAAGTTCTGAATGGCCTCTTTCATTAAGTCATAGCCAGACTGGGCAGTAAAGCTTCCTTGAAAGACCAGTTCATCATGATAGATTCCCTTCGCTTGACTGTAGTTTCTGAAGTTTTCCAGCCGCTTATCCTCAATGATTTCTTCTTGGTCGGTTGTTTCCTCAAGCCCTGTTAGAATTCCGATACGATCAAGTCCTTGGCTGAGGAAATAATCGACAACTTGTTTCATGGCAGTATAAAAGTCCGTAATAATACAGGTATGTCCTAGCGAAAGAGTATCACTGTCTAGAAAGACAAGAGGCTTTTGGTATTCTTCAAAGGCAGAAATCTGAGCTCGGCTAAATTTTCCGATGCAGAGAATCCCAATCACTTCCTCGCTTAGGGTAAAAGGATGGTCATTAAAATAGCGTAAGATATCATAGTCCAGTTCTTGGGCTCTTTTTTCTATGCCTAGGCGAATCTGGTAGTAGTAGAGGTCGTCTAGCTCCCCTTGTTCGCTGACCCATTGGATAATGGCAATCTTTTGCTTGGGCTTGTGGGACTCGCCTGTCTTGAGGTGCTTGGTGTAGCCCAGCTCTTCAGCAACGGTTAAAATACGGTGTCTGGTTTCTTCTGTAACAGATAGGCTCTGGTCGCGGTTGAGGACACGGGATACGGTCGCGATAGAGACAGAGGCTAGCTGTGCAATGTCTTTTAAGGTAGCCATAAATCCTCCTTTTTTAAGGTTAGTATATCATATTTTTCTGCTTTTTACTGATAGTTTAGTAAAAGTTTAGTAAAAAGGATTGACCTTGGGAAATCCCTTGGATACAATAGAAGAAAACGATTACACGTTAAGGTGACTTAACGGACAGTAAAAGGAGAAATCATATGACACAACATCTTACTGCTGAAGCTCTTCGTAAAGACTTTCTTGCTGTTTTTGGTCAAGAAGCAGATCAAACATTCTTTTCACCAGGTCGTATCAACTTGATTGGTGAGCACACAGACTATAATGGTGGACATGTATTTCCAGCAGCTATTTCCTTAGGAACTTACGGTGCAGCTCGTAAGCGTGACGACCAAGTCTTGCGTTTTTACTCAGCTAACTTTGAGGACAAGGGCATTATCGAAGTGCCTTTAGCGGATCTCAAGTTTGAAAAAGAGCACAACTGGACCAACTATCCAAAAGGGGTTCTTCATTTCTTGCAAGAAGCTGGGCATGTGATTGATAAAGGTTTTGATTTTTATGTTTATGGGAATATCCCAAATGGTGCTGGCTTGTCTTCTTCTGCATCCTTGGAACTCTTGACAGGAGTCGTGGCAGAGTATCTATTTGATTTAAAACTAGAGCGTCTCGATTTGGTTAAAATCGGAAAACAAACAGAAAACAACTTTATCGGAGTCAACTCTGGTATCATGGACCAGTTTGCTATCGGTATGGGGGCAGACCAACGTGCTATTTACCTAGATACCAACACTTTAGAATATGATTTGGTGCCACTTGATTTGAAAGACAATGTCGTTGTTATCATGAACACTAACAAACGCCGTGAGTTGGCGGACTCTAAATACAATGAACGCCGTGCCGAGTGTGAAAAAGCAGTGGAAGAATTGCAAGCTGCCTTGGATATTCAGACCTTGGGTGAATTGGACGAGTGGATCTTTGACCAATATAGCTATCTGATTAAAGATGAAAATCGTTTGAAACGTGCTCGTCATGCTGTGCTTGAAAACCAACGTACCCTCAAAGCTCAAGCAGCCCTTCAAGCAGGAGATTTGGAAACATTTGGTCGTTTGATGAATGCGTCACACGTCTCTCTAGAACATGATTATGAAGTAACTGGTTTGGAATTGGATACCCTTGTTCACACAGCTTGGGCACAAGAAGGAGTTCTTGGTGCTCGCATGACAGGGGCAGGTTTTGGCGGATGTGCCATTGCCTTGGTGCAAAAAGATGCTGTTGATACCTTTAAGGAAGCTGTAGGCAAACACTACGAGGAAGTAGTTGGATACGCTCCAAGTTTCTATATCGCTGAAGTTGCAGGTGGCACTCGCGTCCTTGACTAGTCAAAAGGAGGCTTTATGGTGACCTTAGTAGATAAATTTGTAACACATGTCATTTCTGAAAGTTCATTTGAGGAAATGGATCGAATCTACCTGACCAATCGTGTCTTGGCACGAGTGGGAGACGGTGTTTTGGAAGTTGAGACGGATCTGGATAAAGTGATTGACCTCAAGGACCAGCTGGTTGAGGAAGCCGTTCGATTAGAGACGATTGAGGATAGTCAGGCTGCGCGTGAAATCCTTGGTGCTGAATTGATGGACTTGGTGACCCCTTGTCCAAGTCAGGTCAATCGTGACTTTTGGGCCACCTATGCTCAATCTCCTGAGCAAGCGATAGAGGATTTTTACCAACTCAGTCAGAAAAATGACTACATCAAACTCAAGGCCATTGCTAAAAATATCGCTTATCGTGTTCCATCTGACTACGGTGAACTTGAAATTACCATCAATCTCTCTAAGCCTGAAAAGGATCCGAAAGAGATTGCGGCAGCCAAGTTGGTGCAAGCTAGCAATTATCCCCAGTGTCAGCTTTGTCTAGAGAATGAGGGTTACCATGGTCGGATAAACCACCCAGCTCGCAGCAATCACCGTATTATCCGTTTTGAAATGGCTGGTCAGGAATGGGGCTTCCAGTATTCGCCCTATGCCTACTTTAATGAGCATTGTATCTTCTTAGATGGTCAGCATCGTCCCATGGCCATTAGTCGTCAGAGTTTTGAACGTTTGCTGGCTATCGTAGAGCAGTTTCCAGGATATTTTGCTGGATCTAATGCCGACTTGCCGATTGTGGGAGGGTCTATTCTAACTCATGATCATTATCAGGGAGGCCGTCACGTCTTTCCTATGGAATTGGCTCCCTTGCAAAAGACTTTCTCTTTTACTGGTTTTGAGCAGATCAAGGCTGGTATTGTCAAGTGGCCTATGTCAGTATTGCGTTTGACTTCGGATTCCAAAGAAGATTTGATCAACTTAGCTGACAAGATTTTGCAGGAATGGCGCCAGTATTCAGATCCTATTGTGCAGATTTTGGCAGAGACAAACGGGACACCGCATCACACCATCACACCTATAGCCCGTAAACGCGATGGCCAGTTTGAGTTGGACTTAGTCTTGCGGGACAATCAGACTTCAGTAGAACATCCTGATGGTATCTATCATCCCCATAAGGATGTTCAACATATCAAGAAGGAAAATATCGGCTTGATTGAGGTCATGGGCTTGGCTATCTTACCACCACGTCTGAAAGAAGAAGTGGAGCAAGTCGCTAACTACCTAGTGGGAGAAGGGGAGACAGTTGCCGATTATCATCAGGAATGGGCATACCAACTCAAAGCCCAACATCCAGACCTAACAGATAAAGAAAAAGCTCTTGAAATCGTCAAGGACTCTGTGGGTGCTATCTTTGCTCGTGTGCTTGAGGATGCAGGAGTCTACAAGCAGACGGAGTATGGACAGGCAGCCTTTATGCGCTTCGTAGAGCAGGTCGGTATTTTGCCAGGCTAGGAGCTTTCTCCTTGCACAGTTCTATAAAAAGTAGTATCATAGTGTCGTTTGAAATATCAGGAGGAAACGATGAAAGATTTTCATTTTGACGCTATATCTGCCTTTGAAAATTACGAAATTGAACAAATGAGAGATGGTCACGTTGTGGTAACGACCAAAGTAGTGGACTCGTCTCTCAACTACTATGGCAACGCCCATGGTGGCTATCTCTTTACCCTTTGTGATCAGATCAGTGGTTTGGTGGTCATCTCGCTAGGACTAGACGGAGTGACTCTCCAATCTTCTATCAACTACCTTAAAGCAGGAAAACTCGACGATGTATTGACCATTAAAGGAGAATGTGTCCATCAAGGTCGCACAACCTGTGTAGTGGATGTGGATATCACCAATCAAGAAGGTAGAAATGTCTGCAAGGCAACCTTTACCATGTTTGTCACAGGCCAACGGTCAGAAGAAAGACAGGTAAGGATATAGAGAAACAAAAAAGAGGCTCACACCTCTTTTTTAGTCTCAGATAAATCAATCAATTTCTTTAATAAACTTAGCAATTTCTTTTACAATTTCAGTAACTAAAGCATTTCCCATAAAAAACATTCTCATTTTATCAGATACCTCTACAATAGAACCGTCAGATAGTTTCTTTTTAGCTGTCCAATCATCTGGGAAATCCTGAAGGCGTTCAGCTTCAATGGGGGTAATTAATCTATATTTATTATTTACAAATAATAAATGTGTGGAACGATTAACAGTTCCTTCGGATGTAAGCATTGTTCGTCCTGGAAGGTTTAAATCATCATAAGGGGACATTCCTCCTTCTGAATAGATGTATTGATGTCCGTCAGAGGATGTTCGTTCAATTTTCTTAGGTCCTCTAAGATATTGAAATTTTTCCAATTTTGACTGATCAGTTAAAAAATATTTTTCAGGTACTTCAGACTCATCTTGAAGAATTTCTCCTAGAGTGATAGGATTGCCATTGTAATTAGGTTCAGTGTCAATAGAATAGTATTTTCCATGTCTCATAATTCCTGTATTCCAAACAGTACCAGTAAAAGTATCTGAAACTTCAACTATATCATTTGGTAACTTATAAAAAACATGACGATTTTTAACTGCTATAGGTTTAATAGGAAATTGTTTTGCAAATAGACCTTGATTGAAAATATAGTCATCATACCTATTATCTTCAAAGATTTCTTCATTTTTTTCGTAAAGATTGTCAATTTTTTGGGCAAAGACTGTATCATTTCGATATACGAAAAAGAATACACGACGTCTTCGTTGGCTTCTTCCATACTCAGCAGCATTAATAACTCTCCACTCTACAGAATATCCAAGATTATTAAAAGCTGTGAGCATGATTGCAAAATCGCGTCCTCGTTGTTTTGAAGGTGCTTTTAAAAGTCTATCTACATTTTCTAGAATTAAGTATTTGGGTTTAATGATTTCTGTTGCTCTAATGATTTCCCAAAATAAAACTCCTTTTTTTCCTTCAATGCCTTTTTCATTTTTCTTGCTACGCGCAACAGAGTAATCTTGGCAAGGAAAACCACCGACAATCATATCGGCATCCATTTTGGAAAATTGTTCGTCTGTTATATCAGAGATACTAATATTGATGTTTTCGCTATTGGGGAAGTGATAATCATAGACCTCAAATGCGTCTTGAGATTTACGAGATGGTTCCCATTGGTTTGCCCATTTTGTTTTAAAGAGTTGCTTATCGGCATTTTCTAATCCTATCCGAAAACCGCCAACTCCAGCAAATAGTTCGAGAACTTTCATCTTTTCTCCTTCATTTTTTTACAGTTTAATCCATTATATACTATTTTCAATGATTGATCAAGTATTAATGTTTGCTTTAGTTTAATTTGATATAATATAAAAGATAGGAGAAGAAAATGGATCAAAACTTATTTAACTATAACGATGAAGATATCGATAGTGTTATTGAATATTCTCACAAACTATTAAATAGAAAATTTTCCGATGTTATGGAAGAGTATAATCGTTCGCTTTATAAATCATATGACGATTATAATGATAGAGTAGTCTCTGAGGTACAAGATAAAACAATTAGTATGAAGTCAAAAGGGCAGTATGGAAATTATATTGAAAAATATTTCTATGGTTACCAGCCAAATAGTGACTCGGAAGCTGACTTTGAAAAAATAGGTGTAGAATTAAAAGTTACTCCTTTTAAGATAAACAAAAATGGGACACTTAGTGCCAAAGAACGACTTGTATTAACAATACTAAACTATATAGAGGAAAATTTAGAGGATTTTTACTCCACTCATTTATGGAAAAAATGTGCAAAGATTTTGTTGTTGTTTTACAATGGCTTAATTCCTAATCAAACAATGAAGGACTATGTCATTGAAAAAATATTTTTATATGAATGGTTTGAGGAGGATATGGCAGTCATCCTTGAAGACTATCAGAAGATTACAGATAAAATTAAAAATGGAAGGGCGCATGAATTATCAGAATCAGATGGAAACTATTTATCAACTTGTACAAAAGGTGCAGGTAAAGGAAAGGATTTAAGACAGCAACCATTTAGTCATGAATTAGCAAAACAAAGAGCTTGGGAATTAAAATCAAGTTATATGACCTATCTGATTAATCATAAAATCTTTAACCAATCAGATCAAGAAAGTGTTCTGGCTAATTTTAGGGGTGAAAAAAAGTCATTTACTGAGGTTATTGCAGAGAAGATTCTTTCCTACAAAGGTTTTTCTGAACAAGAGTTATATGATAGATTTGAAGTGAATCCCAAAGCAAAAGGTAAGAATAGTACTCTGATTAGAAAAATTTTAGGCTTAACAGGGGATTTAGATAAGACTAAAGAATTTCAGAAAGCAAACATGAATTTGAGAGTTATTCGAGTAGATAAGAATAATTTACCTAAGGAAGACTCCCCATTTAAAACTTATTGTTTTAAAGAACTAGCAGCAACAGATTGTTGGGAATCATCGCATGTTTATAATGAAATTTATAATAAACGATTCCTCTTCGTTATTTTTAAGGAAATTGAACCTAAGCTATTTGTATTAGATTCTATCAAATTTTGGGGATTTCAGGATAGACAATTAGAAGAAATACAAAGAGTGTGGCAGGAAACTAGACAAATTATTTCTGATGGAGTTAAATTAACTCAAAATGGTAATAAAGTTTCAACTAATTTCCCTCAAAGTAAGATAAATAGAATTCTATTTACGAAATTACATGCTACCAATGCTTATTATGAAATTGAAAAAGGAAAATTTGTTGGAAAAGGTTCATTATCTGATACGGATGAACTTCCAGATGGGCGTAGGATTACAAAACACTCCTTTTGGATGCCTAAAAAGTTTATAAAAGAAATATTAGATGGGAATTGGGATTAGATGGAAAGCTATTTGCAAAATAGCTTTTTTATTTTTTAAAAAATAAAAATTTGACAATATTTTTCATATATTGTAAAATAAAACATATATATCAAGAGGTGACGTGATGGAAGATAAACATGATCGTTTTTTGAGATTGGCTGAATCTCGAACAAATGCTGCAATTCAAAAGATTCATTTAATTGGAAATCTGGCTAATAGAAGTAACTATGATTATAATGAAAATGAAATTGCAGAAATTTTTAAGGCAATAGAACAAGAACTTCAAAGAACAAAAAAGATGTTTGAGGTTGAATTTGTTAAAAAGGATAATAGATTTTCATTTTCAAAGAATAAAAAATAAAGGAGTATAGAGATATGATTAATAAATGGGTATTCCCTCATGGTAAAGATTTAACTCCTAGAGGAGTAAATGATCCAGCTATAAATTCATTTTTAGACAATGTTATTGATTCACTAACTAGAGAAGTAATACAAAACTCTCTAGATGCAAAGATAAGAGAAAATGATAAACCGGTTGAAATCACATTTGATTTTAGTGAGTTATCGACAAGTGAAATCCCAGGTGTGGACGACATTTATAATATGGCATTACCAAATGCAGAGAAATTTTGGAAAAAGAAAGAAAATATTGGAACCTTAGAGTATTTGAAGTCTTTTAGAGAAATATTGGAATCTGATAAAATTAGGGTGCTAAAAATAAGTGATTATAATACGTATGGATTGAATGATAAAAGCTATGATGCTCTTGTTTTAGGGAATGGATATACTGAAAAAATTGATGAGAATGCAGCAGGCAGTAAAGGAATAGGGAAAGCAGCACCTTTTGCAATTTCAGATTTAAGACTGGTTTTTTATAACACGATTCCTACAAATGCAATTCCAAAGCATGTTGGTGTAATGAATTTTGTATCATTTAATTGTAATAGCAATGATGAAGCTATTATAACTCAAGAACGTGCGTTATATCAGAATCAAGATGATCAATATATATCAGGTCAAATAGATTTTAATTTTGAGAAACGTAAATTATCAGAATATGGAACGGATCTGTTTATTTTAGGACTTAGAGATATTGATGATGATTGGGAGATGCGTATTTTACTTTCAGCAGTTAATAATTTTTTGGTTTCAATTTTAGAAAATAAATTAATTGTACGAGTAAAAAATACCGTCCTTGATAATAATTCTATTGGTGAAATTATCACAGAATTAGAGAAGGTTAAAAAGAATACGGATGAAAAAATGGTCTTTAAAAATACACTAAATTACTTTGATGCATTAACAAATGATAACAGATTAGAATTTGACTTGGATGAGCGTTTTAAAGCATATCCGTTTATTGAATCCCAGAGTGATGGTAAGTTAATTCTTTTGAGGAGAGAAGAGGCGAATAGAGCTATATTGCAAACCAGAATATCTGGTATGAAAATTTATGATAGAAGAAATGTTAGTGGGAACATTTTGTTTACAGGGGTTTTCAGGGCAACTGGTAGTGGCTTAGATAAATTTTTAAAAAGTTTGGAGAATACAAATCATACGGATTGGAGTAGTGATCAAGCATCTAAAGAGAATAGAAAATTAGCTAAAAAACTATTAAAAGATTTATATGATTGGTATAAAGAAACTGTTAAGAAATCGTATGAGCAAAGTGTAGAGGATATTATTGATGCCATTGGAATGAAAGACTTCTTGCCACTCTTATCATCAGATTATGAAGCTGACAATAAAAAGCAGGATTCTGGAATAAAAAGTTCAATTAACTCAGTGAAAATTAAGAGAGACATAAAAAAAATAAAAATAAGTAGTTTGTACAATCCTGTTGAAGAAGAGGTAGATTCCATTTTAAAAGATTTGAATTTAGATGAGGAAGAAAAGAAAAAAGATGATAAAAAAACTAATCCAAATAGGAAAAAAGGAATATTGGAAAGATTGGGATTCAACCAAAAGTCAAAACAAGAAAAGCTAGTAGAAGTAACTCAATATTTTGGAATTAAAATTGTTGCATTGAATAGTAAAGAAGGACAATATAGATGCATATTAAAGCCAAATAAAGGTTTTAAGGAAATAGATTTAAAGTTTAATTACGTTGGAGAAGATGGAAGTATTACACAAGCTATACTAAGAGAAGTTACTTCTCAATCAAATAAAATTAAAAAAATAGATAATGATTTTAGAGTTATCAATATTAATAAAAATAAGACTGTAATTTTAGATTTTAAAGTTAATTCTAATTTGCTACTGAAGATGGAAGGAAAAATAAATGAAATTAAAATCTGATATGTTCCCGTATCCTGTTTTAAGTAAAGAATTGGATGATTTTAAAACAGGAGATTTTGAAGTAAATATTTCTCAGAAAAAAATGAGCATAAATCAAACTCTTTTGAATTTTACTTTCAATTTGGATAATAGGGAAATTAATAAATTAATTAAACAAGATAAAGCACAATTTGTAATACATATTGAAGGACAAGCATCATCGTATAGAAAGTTAATCTATCTTCAAAAAGGAGAAACAACAAAGGAAGTAGAGCTAAGAAGTGATTCGACTCCTAAAAAGTTATTCGTTAATATGATGGTCATTGCAACTGATATAATTAGAGACTATAAGAATAAAGGATTTAATCCTGAGTATTATGGAGAAGATTTTATAGTTCCTGAAATTGAAAAAGGAAGTATTCTAGCTTTTGATACTATGGCCGAATTGCAGGTAGATTTTTCAAATCATGAATACGGGAATCTTAAATCAATGGTTAGGATTGCTAAATTTAGTAAAAGATTTATGGAAGTTGATTTAGATGGAGATGTTATTCAAATAAATTTACCCGAAAAGTCTTATATAGCTTATGTTAATTTATCTAGTTCTAGTAAAGTGCAACAGCAATTGCTTTTAGTAACTATAATTTTGCCAGCATTAACAGTAGCAATTGAAAAAGTTAAAAAATTAGAAGTAGATGATAGTAAAGAGTGGTATAAATCTCTTGGAGAATTATTAAAAAAAATAGATTATAATATTGAAGAGTTGCCAGAATCTGAAGAAAGTTCAATGATGCTTGCACAGCAATTGTTAGATTTTCCTTTAGAATCTTCTTTATATGAATATTATAAATTTGAGGAAATGAAAAATGAGTAAATTGAAATATGTTTCGGATGAATTCTTAGATGAATTTAAAACAAATTTTCAGAGTAAATATTTACAATACTATTCAAATAATGACAAAAATAAAATTAAGGAAATTTTTTCTGATTCAAATAATGTTTATGAGTCATTGAAGGAATTTGACTATAAAGAACTTGTTTTGGAATCTGTAGACTCTGATGCCTCAAAAAAGAATGTAAAAATAATTTGGGAATCATTAAAACATTTAACTATTTCAGAAGCAGAAAATGAAAAAATTTGGGTTGCTCTTGAAAATACATATTATTTAGATTTTCATTTAGATCAACTAAATGAAATTACAGGAGCACACAGAGAAGCAAGCATAATATCTAGAACTATTTTCAATAGAGGTAATAAAAGATCTTTAATGATAAATAGTATTTCTTCACTATGGTGGATTGCTTACTATACATATGATAAAAATTCTTCAAATCCTTATTATTATACAAATAGATTCTTATCAGGAAGTTATAGAGGAAATGCTGTTGCATACTTTTCAAGTAACTTAGTATCAAATAAAGATATTGTCCTGGGGACTTTACAAGCTATATATGAGTTGGTCGATGAAGGAAAAATGATTGAAAATAGGTATTCATATACAAATTCTAATAAAATCTTGAATTTAGTTGGTGGAGTTATCGTATTAGATTTTCTAAATAGAGAAGATATTAAAGGAATAGTCAAAAGTCATTTAATGGATACAGAAGGCATTAAAGCAATGTATAGAATTTCTTAACAAATAAACCTGCTTTAGATGATTTTTCTGGTAAAAAAAGAGGTTCACACCTCTTTTTCTTATTTCTTTTTATGATTTAACACCGCATTGAGGACAATGGCGAGTAGGCTGGCTACGACGATTCCGTTTGAGAAGAACATTTGGAAGGCTGTCGGCATGCTGACAAAGAGATTACTGTTATTGAGTCCGACACCTGCAGCGATTGAAACAGCTGCTATAAGGAAGTTATGTTCATTGTTAGCAAAGTCAACACGGGCAAGGATTTGCATCCCTTGAATGGATACAAAACCAAACATCACCAGCATGGCACCACCAAGGACAGGGCTCGGAATGATTTGTGCAAGGGCGCCAAACTTAGGAAGAAGTCCAAGGAGAACCAGGAAACCAGCTGCGTAGTAGATTGGCAGACGAGTCTTGATACCTGATAATTTAACCAGACCAACGTTTTGTGAAAATCCTGTGTAAGGGAAGGTGTTAAAGATTCCTCCGAGAAGTACTGCCAAACCTTCTGCACGGTAACCGTTGCGCAGGCGTGTGCTGTCGATTGGGTCTTTTGTGATATCAGACAAGGCTAGGTAAACACCAGTCGACTCAACCATAGACACCGTTGCGATGATACACATCATGACAATAGATGAGATTTCAAAGGTCGGCATCCCAAAGTAGAGTGGAGTTGGGACATGGACTAGTGGTGCTGCTGCAACAGGAGAGAAGTCCACCAAGCCCATGCTAGCAGCGATGGCAGTTCCGACAACCAGTCCAATCAAAATGGAGATCGACTTGATAAATCCTTTGGTAAAGATGTTAATCAAGAGGATAATCAGTACAGTGATCGCTGCAAGCAAGAGACTTTGACCAGTTGGTTCTGGAACGTTATTTCCCATATTTCCAATAGCAACAGGAATCAAGGTTAAACCAATCGTGGTAATAACAGATCCTGTTACGATAGATGGGAAGAGATTGGCTACTTTTGAGAAGATGCCTGAAACAAGAACCACGTAAATCCCTGATGCAATAAGGGCACCAAACATAGCTCCACTACCATGGCTTTGCCCAATCATAATCAAGGGAGCGACGGATTGGAAGGCGACTCCAAGAACGACTGGAAGTCCAATCCCAAAGTATTTGTTGAGTTGGAGTTGGAGGAAGGTTGCCACACCACACATGAAGATATCTGTGGAAATCAGGTAGGTCAACTGCTCAGTTGAATAGCCAAGGGCTGTCGCAATCATGATGGGAACCAGGATAGATCCTGAGTACATGGCTAGTAAGTGCTGCAAGCCAAGAACGGCTGCTTGTGAATGTTTTTCTTGAGTTTGCATTAGAGATCTGCCTCCTTAAATATGACTTGACCATTTTCAAAACGATCCAAACGAGCGAGTGATAGGACAGGGTAGCCTGCTTTTTCAAGCAAATCACGGCCATCTTGGAAGGATTTTTCAATCACAATACCGATAGCTTCGACTGTGGCACCAGCTTGTTCGATGATTTGAATCAAGCCTTTGGCAGCTTGGCCATTAGCAAGAAAATCGTCGATAATCAAGACCTTGTCCTCTGGTGAGAGGAATTTTCCAGCGATAGAAACGGTGCTGGTAACCTGCTTGGTAAAGGAGTAAACTTCGGCAGTTAAGATTCCTTCGTTCATAGTGATGTTTTTAGCTTTTTTAGCGAAAATCATGGGAACGTTTAAGGCTTCAGCTGTATAAACGGCTGGGGCAATACCCGACGCTTCAATGGTCACGACTTTGGTAATACCAGCAGAAGCAAATTTTTCCGCAAAGAGCTTTCCAATCTCTCGCATCAATTGATAGTCAACTTGGTGGGTTAAAAAGGAATCCACCTTGAGGATGTTATCACCCAAGATATGCCCATCCTTGAGGATGCGCTCTTCTAATAATTTCATAAGACCTCCTAAAGTCTAAAAGCCAATCCATTTGCTTGTTTAGAGTTTCTAGCAAGAAATAGAAAAAGGACCTACTTAATATCTAAGTAAGTCCCCAAAATAGGCATGGCAAAAAAGGCCATACCTCATTTCTGACTTACTTATTGTTAGGTGTTCCGGCACCTTGTAGAAACGTCGTGCCAATTCACGACATAAACAAGTAAAATGATATTCAATTTTAAATAGGCTTGAGCCAATGTTTTTATTTTACACTAAATCACTTTAGAAATCAAATATTTTGTTAGTGTTTTGCTTTAAAAAACGAACAATCTGAAGAAGATGGGCAAAAAATCAGTTATTGGCTAACATTTAGAAGATTTTTCCACTATAAAAGGCATATTATCAAATTTTTAAACACCTGACAACATGCCTTTTTCTAATTTTAAAGACTTTTTTCCAATCTTTAATATTCTATTCACTAAATCTTAAAAAATAGCCATCTGGATCCAAAACTGCAAACTCATGTGGATAGATATAATGATCCCCAACACGAAATTCTCTTTTTGTCAGTTGACGATGGATAGGATAGTCAGCTTCCAGCAGTTTTTGGTGGAGCTGAGGGACATCTGCAATGCCAAAGGAAATATTGACACCGCGCCCGAAAGGATAGGTCAGCTGAGCTAATTCTTCTGCGCTTCCTTCTTCTAACATTAGCTGGCAATCTTCAAGAGAAAGGAAGAGAAAGTTTTCTTCTGGACGTTGGTATTCAATCTTAAAACCGAGTAAATCGCAGTAGAAAGAACGGGACTGTTCTAAATCACTTACAACAAACTCGGGAATAACTGCATTGTAGTTCATAGTGAAAATCCTTAAAGTTTAATTTCCAATACAATCGGTGTATGGTCTTGACGAGTTCCTGAGTCAATCATGTCAGACTTGGTCACCTTGTCAGCAATGCGGTTACTTGTGAGCCAGTAGTCGATTCTCCAGCCTGTATTGTTGATTTTAGAAGTCTTGCTACGTTGTGCCCACCAAGTGTAGCGTTCTGGAACATCGCCATGAACATGACGGAAGGTGTCGGTAAATCCAGTTGCCAAAAGGTTGGTAAATCCAGCACGTTCCTCGTCGGTAAATCCAGGTGAACGGCGGTTGCTGGCAGGATTTGCAAGGTCGATTTCATTGTGGGCTACATTGTAGTCACCGGTCGCAAGGACTGGTTTTTCTTTGTCTAGTTCAGCCAAGTACTCCGCATATTTGACATCCCAGACTTGGCGTTCTTCCAAACGTTTGAGGCCGTCGCCAGCGTTTGGAGTGTAAACTTGGGTCACGAAAAATTCATCAAATTCTAGAGTGATGATGCGACCTTCTAAGTCCATGGTAGAAGGGGCACCGATTTCTGGAAAAGTGACAGTGGGTGTGAGTTCTTTCTTATAAAGGAACATGGTTCCAGCATAGCCTTTGCGGGCAGGTTCTTGAGAAGAACGCCACGTGTTTTCGTAGTTTGGAAAGAGTTCAGCTAAAATTTCCAAGTGTTTTTTAGTAGGACCCTTGGCAGAAAGCTTGGTTTCTTGGATAGCGATGATATCAGCATTTTCAGCGACCAAGGTTTGTAGTACTTCTTGGGACAATTTGGCACGAGTTGAGTCACTAGTTAGGGCAGCATTGAGGGAATCAATATTCCATGAGATGAGTTTCATAAAGTTACCTTTTTCATTCAGATTATAGATTTTATTATACCAAAAAAAGGTCCATTTCCCCAACGTATGGCTTGAAAAATCACTCTCTTTCGTTTATAATTAAGAATGATTTTATGAAAGGGAGTGAAAATAAATGAAATTTTACTCATATGACTATGTACTTAGCCAAATCAGTCAGCAAAATGGAATGATGATTGGCTTTGGGATTGTGCTCCTAGCTATCACAGGATTTTTTGCTTTTAAAGCCTATCGAGATAAAAAGGGGACTAAGTTTCGGGAATTGGTCATGATTTTGGCCTTGACCTTGGTGGCCATGCTTTTGGTGACAATCTCAAAATACCAGACCAATCAAGCCTCTAACAACCAATTTCAAACTTCACTTCATTTCATAGAGGTTGTTTCCAAAGACTTGGGAGTGGATAAATCAGAAGTTTATGTCAATACTTCTGCAGCCACTGATGGAGCACTTATCAAGGTAGGTTCAAATTTCTATCGTGCCATGAACGGGAGCCAACCAGACAAGTATCTTTTAGAGAAATTAGAATTGCATCAAACAGACGCTATTGAATTGGTGGAGGTAAACAAATGACACTCAATTATATGGAAATTTTAATCAAACTGGCCTTGGGTCTTTTCTCGCTTGTTTTTGTTATCAATGTGACAGGAAAGGGAAATCTGGCGCCTAACTCTGCGACAGACCAAATTCAGAACTATGTTCTCGGTGGTATTATCGGTGGGGTGATTTACAATAGTTCTATTAGCATTCTCCAGTACGCAGTGATTTTGATGATGTGGACGATTTTGGTTTTGACCCTCAAGTGGCTTAGTAACAATGTTCATTTTGTCAAACGCTTGATTGATGGTAAGCCAACTCTCCTCATCAAAAATGGTCAGATTGACCCAGAAGCCTGTCGTTCAGTTGGTTTGTCTGCAGCGGAAGTAGCCCTCAAGCTTCGTAGCCAAGGGATTTTCCAGATGAAGCAGGTCAAACGCGCTGTGCAGGAGCAAAATGGCCAACTCATCGTGGTCCAAATGGGAGATGAAAATCCTAAGTATCCAGTTGTGACTGACGGTGTGATACAAGTCGATGTTTTGGAGTCGATTGGTCGTAACGAAGAGTGGTTGCTTGATAACCTCAGCAAGCAAGGGCATGACAATGTAGCCAATATCTTTATCGCTGAGTATGACAAGGGTGCGGTCACAGTCGTAACCTATGAATAAGAAAAACCTGGGGTCTTGGCCTCAGGTTTCTATTTGCAATCAGAAAGGGATGTTATGTCCATTATTCAAAAACTTTGGTGGTTTTTCAAGTTAGAAAAACGCCGTTATTTAGTCGGGATTGTGGCTCTGGTCTTGGTTTCCGTCCTCAACCTCATTCCCCCAATGGTTATGGGGAGGGTCATTGATGCCATCACATCGGGGCAATTAACCCAGCAGGACCTCCTTCTTGCCCTATTTTACTTGCTTCTTTCAGCCTTTGGGATGTACTATCTGCGCTATGTTTGGCGTATGTATATCCTTGGGACTTCCTACCGTTTGGGACAGATTATGCGCTCTCGCTTATTTGAACATTTCACAAAAATGTCTCCAGCCTTTTATCAGACCTATCGGACGGGGGACCTTATGGCGCATGCAACCAACGATATCAATGCCTTGACTCGTCTGGCAGGGGGCGGTGTTATGTCTGCAGTTGATGCTTCTATCACGGCTTTGGTGACCTTGCTGACCATGCTCTTTAGCATTTCGTGGCAAATGACCCTAGTTGCCATTTTACCCTTACCTTTCATGGCTTATGCGACCAGTCGTCTAGGGAGAAAGACTCACAAGGCTTTTGGAGAATCACAGGCTGCCTTTTCCGAACTCAATAACAAGGTGCAGGAGTCCGTATCAGGTATTAAAGTGACCAAGTCTTTCGGGTATCAGGCGGACGAGTTGAAGTCCTTTCAGGCAGTCAATGAATTGACCTTCCAAAAGAACCTGCAAACCATGAAATACGATAGTCTCTTTGACCCTATGGTTCTCTTATTTGTTGGTTCCTCCTATGTTTTAACGCTCTTGGTAGGCTCCTTGATGGTTCAGAAAGGGCAAATTACGGTTGGTAATCTGGTCACTTTTATCAGTTATTTGGATATGCTGGTTTGGCCTCTTATGGCCATCGGCTTCCTCTTTAATATTACTCAGCGAGGGAAAGTTTCCTACCAGCGGATTGAGGAACTGTTGTCTCAGGAATCACCTGTACAAGACCCTGAGTTTCCTCTAGACAGTATTGAAAATGGGCGCTTGCAGTATGCCATTGATAGTTTTGCATTTGAAAATGAGGAAACACTGACAAATGTTCACTTTAGTTTGGAAAAAGGGCAAACATTGGGATTAGTTGGTCAGACAGGCTCTGGGAAAACGTCCTTGATTAAACTCCTCTTGCGTGAATACGATGTGGATAAGGGAGCCATTTATCTGAATGGCCACGATATTCGTGACTATCGTCTGACAGACCTTCGCAGTCTCATGGGCTATGTCCCTCAGGACCAGTTTCTCTTTGCGACTTCAATCTTAGACAATATTCGCTTTGGCAATCCTAAACTGCCTCTTTCAGCGGTCGAGGAAGCGACCAAGCTAGCACAAGTTTACCAAGACATTGTAGTCATGCCTCAGGGATTTGATACGTTGATTGGTGAAAAGGGAGTCAGTCTTTCTGGAGGTCAAAAGCAGCGTCTGGCCATGAGTAGGGCGATGATTTTAGACCCTGATATCTTGATTTTGGATGATTCTTTGTCGGCCGTGGATGCCAAGACGGAGTATGCGATTATCGACAATCTCAAGGAGACACGAAAGGACAAGACAACCATTATCACAGCTCATCGCCTCAGTGCAGTTGTCCATGCAGATTTGATTTTAGTCCTGCAAAATGGACAGATTATCGAACGAGGCACACACGAAGACCTGTTAGCTTTGGATGGCTGGTATGCCCAAACCTACCAGTCTCAGCAGCTGGAAATGAAAGGAGAAGAAGATGCAGAATAAACAAGAACAATGGGCTGTATTGAAGCGATTGATGTCTTATCTCAAGCCCTATGGACTCCTGACCTTTTTGGCACTCAGTTTTCTCCTAGCGACGACGGTCATTAAAAGTGTCATTCCCCTTGTGGCTTCCCACTTTATCGACCAGTATCTGAGTAATCTCAACCAACTCGCTGTGACCGTTTTGCTGGCCTACTATGGTCTCTATATATTACAAACTCTGGTCCAGTATGTCGGCAATCTTCTCTTTGCGCGGGTGTCCTACAGTATTGTTAGGGATATTCGTCGGGATGCCTTTGCCAATATGGAGAAATTGGGCATGTCTTACTTTGACAAGACGCCAGCAGGCTCGATTGTCTCTCGTTTGACAAATGATACTGAGACCATCAGTGATATGTTTTCGGGGATTCTATCCAGCTTTATATCAGCAGTTTTTATCTTTCTGACAACTCTTTATACCATGTTGGTGTTGGATTTTCGTTTGACTGCTTTAGTCTTGCTCTTTCTCCCCTTGATCTTCCTTTTGGTCAATCTCTATCGGAAAAAATCAGTGAAAATCATTGAGAAAACCAGAAGTCTCTTGTCAGATATCAATAGCAAGCTGGCTGAAAACATCGAGGGAATCAGAATAATCCAGGCCTTTAATCAAGAGAAGCGCCTGCAGGCAGAATTTGATGAAATTAACCAAGAACACTTGGTCTATGCCAACCGTTCTGTAGCCTTGGATGCCCTCTTTTTGCGCCCTGCCATGAGTTTGCTGAAACTTCTAGGTTATGCTGTCTTGATGGCCTATTTTGGCTATCGTGGACTTTATCTGGGAATAACGGCAGGAACCATGTATGCCTTTATCCAGTATGTCAATCGCCTTTTTGACCCTTTGATTGAAGTAACGCAAAACTTTTCAACCCTGCAAACGTCTATGGTTTCTGCAGGCCGTGTCTTTGCTCTGATCGACGAGAGGACCTATGAGCCCCTTCAAGAAGATGGGCAGGATAAAGTCAAAGAAGGCAATATTCGATTTGAACATGTGTGTTTTTCTTATGATGGGAAACACCCGATTCTGGATGACATTTCTTTTTCTGTTAACAAGGGTGAAACCATTGCTTTTGTGGGTCATACAGGTTCAGGGAAATCGTCTATTATCAATGTCCTCATGCGCTTTTATGAATTCCAGTCAGGGAGAGTTCTCTTGGATGATGTGGATATCAGGGACTACAGTCAGGAAGAACTGAGAAAAAATATCGGACTGGTCTTGCAGGAACCCTTCCTCTATCATGGAGCCATCAAGTCCAATATCGCCATGTACCAAGATCTTAGTGATGAAGAGGTTCAGGCTGCAGCTAGCTTCGTGGATGCAGATTCCTTTATTCAAGACCTTCCTCAGGGTTACGACTCACCTGTTTCTGAGCGTGGCTCCAGTTTTTCAACAGGTCAGCGTCAGCTTCTTGCCTTTGCCAGAACAGTCGCCAGTCAGCCTAAAATCTTGATTTTGGATGAAGCGACAGCCAATATTGACTCTGAAACAGAAAGTTTGGTTCAAGCTTCTCTGGCTAAGATGAGACAGGGGCGGACAACCATTGCCATCGCCCACCGTCTTTCTACCATCCAAGACGCCAACTGCATCTATGTTTTGGACAAGGGGCGCATTATCGAAAGTGGCACTCATGAGGAACTCTTGGCCTTGGGAGGAACCTATCACAAGATGTATAGCTTGCAAGCAGGGGCCATGTCCTAATACTCTTTGAAAATCTCTTCAAACTAGGTCAGCTTTATCTACAACTTCAAAGCTGTGTTTTGAGCCGCCTGCGGCTAGCTTCCTAGTTTACTCTTTGATTTTCATTGAGTGTAAGAAGGAAATCCTTCTAATTACATATTTCTTTCACCGCCTTTTCCATTTTGTGGTATAATGAAAAATGTTGACAAATAGTATAATAAAAACAAAGGAGAAACAGCATGCTGAAATGGGAAGACTTGCCCGTGGAAATGAAATCAAGCGAGGTTGAGTCTTACTACCAGCTTGTCTCTAAAAGGAAGGGTTCGCTGATTTTCAAGCGTTGTTTGGATTGGCTTCTGGCCTTGGCTGTACTGGTTCTGACCTCTCCAATCTTTCTCATTTTGAGCATTTGGATCAAGTTGGATAGCAAGGGGCCAGTGATTTACAAGCAAGAGCGCGTGACCCAGTATAACCGTCCTTTCAAGATTTGGAAGTTCCGTACCATGGTAACGGACGCGGACAAAAAAGGAAGTCTGGTGACTTCTGCTAACGATAGCCGCATTACCAAGGTTGGGAATTTCATCCGTCGTGTGCGTTTGGATGAACTGCCTCAGCTGGTCAATGTCCTTAAAGGTGAGATGTCCTTTGTAGGGACGCGTCCTGAAGTGCCACGCTACACAGAGCAGTATAGCCCTGAAATGATGGCAACCTTGCTTTTGCCAGCAGGGATTACCTCTCCAGCCAGCATCAACTACAAGGATGAGGACACTATCATCAGTCAAATGACTGAAAAAGGCCTGTCAGTTGACCAAGCCTATGTAGAGCATGTTCTTCCTGAAAAGATGCGCTATAACCTTGCCTATCTCCGAGAATTTAGTTTCCTTGGAGACATCAAAATCATGTTTCAAACCGTGTTTGAAGTGCTAAAATAAAGTAGTCATGAGAAAATGAGTACAGATAAAAGGAGCAAATCAATGCCAAATTACAATATTCCATTTTCACCACCCGATATTACGGAAGCAGAAATTGCTGAAGTAGCGGATACCCTTCGTTCTGGTTGGATCACAACAGGTCCTAAGACAAAAGAACTGGAGCGTCGCTTGTCTCAATACACACAGACACCTAAGACTGTCTGTCTCAACTCTGCGACAGCCGCTCTGGAGTTGATTTTGCGTGTGCTTGAAGTGGGACCTGGTGATGAAGTCATCGTTCCAGCCATGACCTATACAGCTTCATGTAGTGTCATCACGCACGTAGGAGCAACCCCTGTCATGGTGGATATCCAAGCAGATACGTTTGAAATGGACTATGACTTGCTTGAGCAAGCCATTACTGAAAAGACTAAGGTGATTATTCCGGTTGAGCTTGCGGGGATTGTTTGCGACTATGACCGTTTGTTCCAAGTAGTGGAGAAGAAACGTGACCTCTTTACTGCTTCAAGCAAGTGGCAAAAAGCATTTAACCGTATCGTGATTGTCTCTGATAGTGCCCATGCTTTGGGATCTACTTATAAAGGACAACCAGCTGGTTCTATCGCTGACTTTACTTCCTTCTCTTTCCACGCCGTTAAGAACTTTACAACGGCAGAAGGTGGAAGTGCCACTTGGAAAGCCAATCCAGCGATTGATGACGAAGAGATGTACAAGGAATTCCAAATCCTTTCCCTTCACGGGCAAACTAAGGATGCTCTTGCCAAGATGCAACTGGGTTCTTGGGAATACGATATCGTAACGCCAGCCTACAAGTGCAATATGACCGATATCATGGCGTCACTTGGTTTGGTACAATTGGACCGTTATCCAAGTTTGTTGCAACGCCGTAAGGACATTGTGGACCGCTATGATCGTGGTTTTGCAGGTTCTCGTATCCATCCATTGGCACACAAGACTGATACTGTAGAATCTTCACGCCACCTCTACATCACCCATGTAGAAGGAGCAAGCTTAGAAGAACGTAATCTCATCATCCAAGAATTGGCCAAAGCAGGAATTGCAAGTAATGTCCACTACAAACCGCTTCCGCTCTTGACAGCCTATAAGAATCTTGATTTTGATATGGCAGATTATCCAAGAGCCTATGCCTTCTTTGAAAATGAAATTACGCTCCCTCTTCACACTAAATTAAGCGATGAAGAAGTGGACTATATCATTGAGACTTTCAAAACAGTTTCTGAAAAAGTGCTAACTTTATTAAAAAAATCGTAAAAAAGTCTTGACAAAGAAAAAGCAAAGTATTAAAATAAGTTCAACAAATCAGAAAAGTAACTATTTTTGGTCTTCAGGGAGCCTGTGGTCATTGTGAACAGGTGGTTGGAAGTAGTGAAAGTGGGCTGATTTTAAAAATGAATTTGAAACAATGAAAATTCGGTGCGCACACCTTACAGTGCAACTTGTTGTTAGACAAGGCAGAGATATAAAGGGGAATAGTCCCTTTATAATTGAGGTGGCACCGCGTTACCAACGCCCTCACATGGAAGTATATTCTGTGTGTGGGCTTTTTTTATCCGTCGTTTTGTTTATCTTTTATTAGGGCGTTAAGTCGCTTTGATGAACTTAAGTTCTATCTGCAGCTCCTTGCCTACTACTAAAAGCAAACAAAAAGCCGAATTAATATAGAAAGAGGAAAATTTTATGACAACTAAAGGTTATTTTGGACAATTTGGTGGTAGTTTTGTACCGGAGCCAATTCAGGCTTTGTTGGATGAGTTGGAAGTGACATTTGAAAAGTACAAGGATGATCCAGAATTTTTGGCAGAATTTCGCCATTACTTAAAGGACTATTCAGGTCGCGAAACACCGCTCTATTTTGCGGAAAGTTTGACAGACCACCTAGGTGGCGCTAAGATTTATCTCAAGCGCGAAGACCTTAACCACCTTGGTTCTCACAAGCTCAACAATGTTTTAGGACAAATTCTTTTGGCCCAACGTATGGGCAAAAAACGAGTAATCGCAGAAACAGGAGCTGGTCAGCACGGGGTTGCGACAGCAGCGGCTGCAGCCAAGTTTGGTATGGCCTGTGATGTCTACATGGGAGCAGAGGATGTGGAACGTCAACGTCTCAATGTTTTCCGTATGGAGATGATGGGAGCAACTGTTCATGCAGTTGAAACAGGGACTCGTACCCTCAAAGATGCTGTTGATGCAGCCTTTGGAGCATGGATGAATGACTTGGAAGCCTTCTATGTTCTGGGATCTGCTGTGGGACCTCACCCATATCCAACCATTGTTCATGAGTTCCAAAAGGTCATCAGTGAAGAATCTCGCCGTCAAATCTTAGAAAAAGAAGGACGCTTACCAGACTACGTTATTGCTTGTGTAGGTGGTGGTTCCAATGCCATCGGTGCTTTTTCTCAGTATGTGGCTGATGAAGAAGTTAAATTGGTTGGGGTTGAAGCTGCTGGTCACGGACTTGATACAGACAAGCACGCAGCTACTATGACAAAAGGTAGTATCGGAATTGTCGACGGCATGAAGACTTATGCAGTCTTTAAGGAAGATGGAGAGCTAGCTCCAGTTTACTCTATCTCAGCTGGATTGGACTATCCAGGGGTTGGCCCAGAACACGCCTACTTTAAAGATTCAGGTCGCGTGGAATATGTCGCTGCGACGGATGAAGAAGCTGTTCAGGCTCTCCTCCTTCTCAGCAAGACTGAAGGAATTATCCCAGCGATTGAAAGTTCGCACGCTATCGCAGAAGCAGTTAAACGTGCACCGAAACTAAGTAAAGACGACATTATCATCATCAATGTCTCTGGTCGTGGAGACAAGGACGTAGCTGCGATTGCAGACTACCTAGAAGCTAAAAAATAAAAGATGGAAAAATTACAGTCCGTTCTCTCACAGAGAGCTTGTGGTTGCTGAAAACAAGCAGAGAAAGCTGTAAGGTTGGGTCCATTTGAAACAAGAGAAAAAAACATAATTCTCAAGGGAGTGCCCTTTATCGCACAGCCTGTTACAGGAGGTATCTGAGACAGGAATGAGAGATAGGAGAAGTCCTATAATTGAGGTGGCACCGCGAATTTCGTCCTCACGCAAGTTGTTTTGCGTGGGGATTTTTCATACAGTCGCCATGGACTAGAAGTAGAACTGAAAGGGAAATTACAATGGAACGAATCATTCATGGAGATGTCTTATCACCAATCTTGGCTTATATGCGCCTAAAGGGGCAACACAAGGTTATCTTAGAGAGTATTCCGAGAGACAAGGAAACAGCTCGTTTTTCGATCCTAGCTTATAATCCTGTTTTTGAGATTAAGTTTGAAAATGGAGTTCTTTATCAAAATGGGCAAGTGATTGATCGGGATCCCTTGGATTTCCTTTATGAAGTGACTCATAAGAGCCAGCACCATTCAGATCTACCTTTTGGTGGTGGGGCAATTGGTTTTGTTGGTTACGATATGATTTCGCTTTATGAAGAAATTGGTCAAATCCCTCAAGATACAATTGGAACGCCAGACATGCATTTCTTCGTCTATGAGAGTTACATGGTCTTTGACCACAAGAAGGAAAAAATCCATGTCATCGAGGATACTCTCTATAGTGAGCGTAGTCAAGAAGACTTGGAAAAAGCCTTAAAGCAAGTGCTTGAGGAATTACGCATACCTGCTTCAGATGAATTTGAAGACTTGGATCTATCTCCGTTAGACTTCAAACCCCATATTGCTCCTCAGAAGTTTGAGGAAATGGTGGAAACAGCTCGTGACTTGATTTGTAATGGCGATATGTTCCAATGTGTACTTAGTCAACGCTTCTCAGCAGAAGTTACTGGAAATCCATTTGACTTCTACAGAAATCTCCGCGTGACCAATCCTTCGAATTACCTCTATTTCTATGATTTTGGGGATTATCAAATCATCGGTGCTAGTCCAGAAAGTTTGGTTTCTGTCAAAAATGGCATCGTGACAACCAATCCGATTGCAGGGACGCGACCAAGAGGAGCAACGGATGAAGAGGACAAGGCTTTGGCGACAGACCTGCTTTCTGATGAGAAGGAAACAGCAGAGCATCGGATGTTAGTAGACTTGGGACGTAACGATATTGGCCGCATCTCTGAAACGGCAAGTGTCCAAGTTACCAAGTATATGGAAGTGGAGCTCTTCCGCTACGTCATGCATTTAACCAGTGTGGTCAAGGGGCGTTTGCTTCCAGAACTCACCGCCATGGATGCCTTGAAAGCAACACTTCCTGCTGGAACAGTTTCAGGAGCACCAAAGATTCGGGCCATGAGACGCATCTATGAACTGGAAACAGAAAAACGTGGCGTATACGCAGGAGCAATCGGCTACTTGTCTGCGACGGGTGATATGGATTTGGCCATCGCCATCCGAACTATGATTCTTAAAAATCAAAGAGCCTATGTGCAGGCTGGGGCAGGGATTGTCTATGACTCTATCGCCCAAAACGAATACCAAGAAACCATTAACAAAGCTAAATCTATGACTAGAATTGGAGAACTAAGACCATGATTTTATTGATTGACAACTATGATTCTTTTACCTATAACTTGGCCCAATATATTGGGAACTTTGCAGAAGTACAGGTCTTGAGAAATGATGATCCCAAGCTGTATGAAGAAGCTGAAAAAGCAGATGGTCTGGTCTTTTCTCCTGGTCCTGGTTGGCCAGTTGATGCTGGAAAGATGGAAGACATGATTCGTGACTTTGCAGGTAAGAAACCAATTCTAGGGATTTGTTTGGGCCACCAAGCCATTGCAGAAGTCTTTGGTGGTAAGTTAGGTTTGGCTCCAAAAGTCATGCATGGGAAACAGAGCAATATCAGCTTTGAAGCGCCATCTGTTTTGTATCAAGGTATTGAGGATGGCCGTGCGGTCATGCGTTATCACAGTATTTTGATTGAGGAAATGCCAGAAGACTTTGAAGTGACAGCTCGTTCGACTGATGACCAAGCCATCATGGGGATTCAACACAAAAACCTCCCGATTTATGGCTTCCAGTACCATCCAGAGAGCATTGGAACGCCAGATGGCTTGTCTTCTATTCGGAATTTTATCGAGAAGGTTGTAAAGTGAGGAAACTAGTATGAAAGAGATTATTGAAAAACTAGCAAAATTTGAAAATTTATCAGGTGTGGAAATGACGGATGTCATCGAGCGTATCGTAACTGGGCGTGTAACAGAGGCGCAGATTGCTTCTCTCCTCTTAGCTCTTAAGATGAAGGGGGAAACACCTGAAGAGCGCACAGCCATTGCCCAAGTCATGAGAGGACATGCCCAACATATTCCAACTGAGATTCATGATGCCATGGACAACTGTGGTACAGGTGGGGACAAGTCTTTCAGTTTTAATATTTCCACAACTGCAGCCTTTGTCTTGGCTGGTGGTGGTGTTCACATGGCAAAACACGGTAACCGCTCGATTTCTTCTAAATCTGGTTCTGCAGATGTCCTCGAAGCCTTGGGTATCAACCTAGACCTCAAACCAGCTGAACTAGGTAAGGTCTTTGATAAAACTGGAATAGTCTTTCTCTTCGCTAAAAATATGCACCCAGCTATGAAATATATCATGCCAGCTCGTTTGGAATTGGGAATTCCAACGATCATGAACTTGACTGGTCCCCTTATTCACCCAATGGCTTTGGAAACACAGCTTCTTGGAATTAGTCGTCCAGAACTTCTAGAAAGTACAGCTCAGGTTTTGAAAAATATGGGTCGCAAACGTGCCATTGTGGTTGCTGGGCCAGAAGGATTGGATGAAGCTGGTTTGAATGGAACAACCAAGATTGCACTTCTTGAAAATGGTGAAATCACCTTGTCAAGCTTTACTCCAGAGGATTTGGGGATGGAGCGCTACGCTATCGAAGATATCCGTGGAGGCAATGCTCAGGAAAATGCAGAAATTTTGCTCAGCGTTCTCAAGAACGAACCAAGTCCATTCTTGGAAACTACAGTTTTAAATGCTGGTCTTGGTTTCTATGCTAATGGTAAGGTAGCTAGTATCAAGGAAGGAGTTGCCTTGGCCCGTCAAGTAATTGCTAGTGGCAAGGCTCTTGAAAAACTCAGACTGTTACAGGAGTACCAAAAATGAGTCAGGAATTTTTAGCACGAATTTTGGAGCAGAAGGCGCGTGAGGTTGAGCAGATGGAGCTGGAGCAAATCCAGCCCTTGCGCCAGACCTATCGCTTGGCAGAATTTTTGAAGAATCATCAGGACCGCTTGCAGGTAATCGCTGAGGTCAAGAAAGCTAGCCCTAGTTTGGGAAATATCAATCTCGATGTGGATATTGTGCAACAGGCCCAGACTTATGAAGCGAACAGAGCAGTGATGATTTCTGTTCTGACAGATGAAGTTTTCTTTAAAGGACATTTGGATTATCTACGGGAGATTTCCAGTCAGGTACAGATTCCAACGCTCAACAAGGACTTTATTATCGATGAAAAGCAAATCATTCGCGCTCGCAATGCAGGTGCGACAGTCATCTTGCTCATTGTCGCTGCCTTATCAGAAGAACGCCTCAAGGAACTGTATGATTACGCGACAGAGCTTGGCTTGGAAGTCTTGGTGGAGACCCACAATCTAGCTGAACTAGAAGCGGCTCACAGACTTGGTGCTCAGATTATCGGGGTCAATAACCGCAACTTGACCACCTTTGAAGTTGACTTGCAGACCAGTGTAGACTTGGCTAAACATTTCAAAGATGATTGCTTGTACATTTCTGAATCGGCTATTTTCACAGGGCAGGATGCGGAACGAGTAGCACCATACTTTAACGGAATTTTGGTAGGGACAGCTCTTATGCAGGCAGAAGATGTGGCCCAGAGAATCAAGGAGTTGCAGATTGACAAAGGTTAAGATTTGTGGACTATCGACCAAAGAAGCGGTGGAAACAGCCGTATCAGCAGGAGCAGACTACATCGGTTTTGTCTTCGCACCTAGTAAAAGACAGGTGACTTTGGAAGAGGCTACTGAGCTGGCAAAGCTCATTCCTTCAGACGTAAAAAAGGTTGGAGTATTTGTTTCACCAAGTCGGGCAGAACTGCTAGAAGTCATTGACAAAGTTGGCTTGGACTTGGTACAGGTTCACGGTCAGGTGGCGGATGATTTGTTTGAGGATTTGCCTTGTACCAGCATTCAGGTTGTGCAGGTGGATGGAGAGGGACATGTACCCAATTCTCAGGCAGACTATCTACTCTTTGATGCCCCTGTGGCTGGGAGTGGCCAGACCTTTGACTGGGCTCAACTGGATACTATTGGACTAACTCAGCCTTTCTTTATCGCAGGTGGGCTTAATGAAGACAATGTAGTAAAAGCAATTCAACACTTTACTCCCTATGCAGTAGATGTATCGAGCGGAGTGGAGACAGACGGACAAAAAGATCATGAAAAGATTAGAAGATTTATAGAGAGGGTAAAGCATGGCATATCAGGAACCAAATAAAGATGGATTTTATGGAAAATTCGGCGGACGTTTTGTCCCAGAAACATTGATGACAGCAGTTTTAGAGTTGGAGAAGGCCTATCGTGAAAGTCAGGCAGACCCAAGTTTCCAAGAGGAATTAAACCAACTCTTGCGCCAGTATGTGGGGCGTGAAACTCCTCTTTACTATGCAAAAAACTTGACCCAGCATATTGGCGGAGCCAAGATTTACCTCAAGCGTGAAGACCTCAACCATACAGGGGCCCACAAGATTAACAATGCCTTAGGACAAGTTCTTCTGGCTAAACGCATGGGCAAAAAGAAAATTATCGCTGAAACAGGTGCTGGTCAGCACGGTGTAGCAACTGCAACTGCTGCAGCCCTCTTTAACATGGAATGTACTATCTACATGGGTGAGGAGGATGTTAAACGCCAAGCCCTCAATGTGTTTCGCATGGAGCTTTTAGGAGCCAAGGTTGAGGCTGTGACAGATGGTTCGCGCGTGCTCAAGGATGCGGTCAATGCAGCCCTTCGTTCATGGGTAGCTAATATCGATGATACCCACTATATCCTTGGTTCTGCCTTGGGACCTCATCCTTTCCCAGAAATTGTTCGTGATTTCCAAAGTGTCATCGGTAGAGAAGCTAAACAACAGTACCGTGACTTGACAGGTCAAGATTTGCCAGATGCCCTAGTAGCCTGTGTTGGTGGTGGTTCTAATGCTATCGGCCTCTTCCATCCATTTGTAGAAGATGAATCAGTAGCTATGTATGGGGCTGAAGCGGCTGGACTTGGTGTGGATACGGAGCACCATGCAGCTACCTTGACCAAGGGTCGTCCTGGTGTCCTTCACGGTTCCCTCATGGATGTGCTCCAAGATGCCCATGGTCAAATTCTTGAAGCCTTCTCTATCTCAGCAGGTTTGGACTATCCTGGTATCGGTCCAGAACATTCTCACTACCACGATATTAAACGTGCCAGCTATGTCCCTGTGACAGACGAGGAAGCCTTGGAAGGATTCCAACTCTTGTCTCGTGTGGAAGGGATTATCCCAGCCTTGGAATCTAGCCATGCTATCGCTTTTGCAGTGAAATTGGCCAAAGAACTTGGACCAGAAAAGTCTATGATTGTCTGCCTATCAGGTCGTGGGGACAAGGATGTGGTTCAAGTCAAGGACCGCTTGGAAGCAGATGCAGCAAAGAAGGGAGAAGCTCATGCCTAAGACACTAACAGAAAAATTAAACGCTATAAAAGCAGCTGGAAAAGGAATTTTTGTTCCCTATATCATGGCTGGAGACCATGAAAAAGGTTTGGATGGACTCGGAGAAACAATACACTTTTTAGAAGAATTGGGAGTTTCAGCTATTGAAGTGGGCATTCCCTTTTCAGATCCTGTCGCAGATGGACCTGTTATCGAAGAAGCTGGCTTGCGCAGTTTAGCCCACGGGATCTCTACCCAGGCTTTGGTTGAAACCTTGAAAACCATTGAAACAGAGGTTCCGCTGGTCATTATGACCTACTTCAACCCCCTCTTTCAGTACGGTGTGAAGAATTTTGTCAAAGATTTGGCAGATACAGCGGTTAAGGGCTTGATTATTCCAGACCTTCCTCATGAGCATGCTAACTTTGTAGAGCCATTTTTGGTAGATACAGACATTGCCTTGATACCCCTAGTTAGTTTGACGACAGGGATTGAGCGCCAGAAAGAGTTGATTGAAGGGGCAGAAGGATTTGTCTATGCTGTTGCCATCAATGGGGTGACAGGGAAATCTGGCAATTACCGTGCAGATTTGGATAAGCACTTAGCACAATTGCATCAAGTGGCTGACATCCCAGTCTTGACAGGATTTGGGGTATCTAGTCAAGCTGATGTAGAACGCTTTAATGCGGTGTCAGATGGCGTTATCGTCGGCTCGAAAATTGTAAAAGCTCTCCACGAGGGAGAGCCGATTCAGGACTTTATCAAACAAGCAGTAGCTTACCAAAAATAATCACACAAGCAGCAAGTAAGAGGAAAGGCACGAAAGGAAGTCTTTCCTTTTTCTTTTTCAGGAGAAAGGCTAGAATTCCTGTTGCAGAAGCAAACTGAATCAAGATGAGTAATTCGGTCGCACTAAAGACGAGAGAGCAGGAAGCTAAAAAGAGAAAATCCCCTGCGCCCATGCGGATATCGATAAAATGAGCCAAAATTCCAAGAGCAAGGAAGAAGACCATGACTAGATTCCAACCAGAGGAAGTCATGAGGATTAGGTGGAAAGTCATCCAGACCAGTAAGGGATATTCCTGATGGTGAAAGTCGTAGATGCCCAAGGTCAAACCAGTAGTTATCAGAATGACTTGACCCAAAGAAAGAAATCCCCAATACCAAGATAGAAAGAGGAGTCCTAAGCTTAGTTCAAAGAGGGCATACCAGACAGGATAGCGAACCTTGCAGTAGCGACAGCGAAAGCGATTAAAGACCTGCGAGAGAATCGGAATCAAGTCTAAGGGACGCAAGCGAGTCTGACAGGAATCGCAGTGACTAGCAGGTTGGATAATGGATTGCTCTGGAAAACGGTCAATGACCAAACCAAGAAAGGAAGCGAGAATGCTCCCGACAAGAAAAAAATAAAAATCAATCATACTTATCTATTCGTAAAAAATGGGAGAAGTAGTATAATGGAGAAACATAGATAAGATGGTGAGGTCAAGATGACAATTCGTTTTGAAGAAAAGTTAAGCGTAGAAAATGCTCAGTTTGTATGCCAATGGTCCAACTCCCTAGGCAAATCCTTTCAAGAACAATGGATGGGAACAATGATTCCTTTTCCCTTGACAATTCAAGTCTTTCAAGATTTGGAAGGAATCTTTTCAATCTTTGAAGGACAAGAGTTTGTCGGGCTTATCCAGAAAATCAGGCAAGAATACAGTAATCTTCATATTGGAAGATTTTTTATCAACCCCCAGAAACAGGGGCAAGGCTTAGGTAGCCAGGTTTTAAGGAAATTTGTTAGTTTGGCCTTTGAAAATGAAGACATAGATACTATTTCTCTAAATGTCTACGAGGCAAATCAACCAGCTTATAATCTTTACCAAAAAGAAGGATTTGAAATCGTTCAAATGGTTGAAGAACCTGTACGAAAATACATCATGAAAAAGGGGAGATAGAAGCAAACAGCCTTGAAATCAATCTTGACTGCGATGTTGAACCTGAATCAGCCCCTCAAAAGGGACTGTATATGAATGAACGTTACCAGTGTTTAAAAACTAAAGAATATCAGGCACTTTTATCTTCCAAGGGTAGACAAATTTTCGCTAAACGTAAGATTGATATGAAATCTGTCTTTGGGCAGATAAAGGTTTGTTTGGGTTATAAGAGATGTTATCTGAGAGGTAAGCGCCAAGTGAGAATTGACATGGGATTTGTACTCATGGTCAACAACCTGCTGAAATATAATAAGAGAAAGAGGAAAAATTAAAAAGCTAGAGTTCCGCAATTGGAAATCTCTAGCTTTTTGTTTTCTGAGAATCATTTTGACTCAGACTATTTTGACTAATGTTACTAAAAAGATAAAGTAACTTTTAGCCTTATTTATTGTCGCCACTCAACATGTTTTTAACACCTTCGATAGCGCCTTCTACAGCGTCTTTGGCATCTTCAGCAACTTCTTTTACTTTAGAAACAACTTTTTCAGCTGTTCCTTCTTTTTCCATTTTTTCATCACCGATGGCTTTACCAACACCTTCTTTAATAGAACCCTTAGCTTGATTTAATTTTTCTTCTACTGACATGATAATTTCTCCTGTTATATTTATTTTATCTTAGTTTACACGAGTTTTTTCGTGAGATACTACACCAGTTGCTGCACCTTTAACAGCTTCTACACCTTCGCTAACTTTTTCTTGAACAGTTGAGAAACCAGATCCAAGACCAGATTTAGCTTTTTCGAATTGTTCTGAAGCGAATTCTCCTGTTGATTCAGCAACGTCAGATACGCGATCTTGAAGGCTTACTGAGTCTGCTTCATGTTGTTCTTTAGTTTTGATGTCGACAACGTTTACGTTGATTTCAACAACTTCCAAGTCAGTCATTTTAGCAACTTCTGAAGATACGATTTCTCTGATTTCTGAATATAAAGCTGGAACATTTTTTTGGTACTCAGCAATAATGTTTAAGTCAACTGCAACTTGTGTTTTACCAACTTCTACGTTAACACCACTTGTTACGTCATCGCTGTTAACGATTTTTTCTTTAAGATTTGAGAAGAAACCACCGTCGATTCCCAAAAGACCTGAAACGTTTTCTAGTGACAGACCAATGATTTTTTGGATAACTTTATCTTCGTAAGTAAGTTCCCCTTTGATTTCGTGAGCTACAGCAGTAGCATCTTTCTTTTCTACGTTAGTGTTAATGTTTTTTTCGTTTGACATATGAAACTCCTTTAATTAAATTAGTAATTTTTATTTTTTTATTTATCTATATAGTTTTTTTCGATATATAATCCAGCTGCAACTCCCAGTGCTCCTAAAATCAATACAAATATTGTTTTGAAGAAGCCAAAGGAGATAATCAAACAAGCGAGAAATACGCCTATGAGACCAGCGATAATTGGATATCGATATTGTTTAAGCCATTCCATTTTTACTTCCTTACTTCACACGACTAACAGTCTTTTTGTTTTGAGGTTTTGGTTTAGGCTGGTAGTCTTTTACTAGAACTTCTAGTTTAACCTGACGCTCAATACCAAAAAACTGCTTCAATCCATTAGTTATTTCATTTTGAATTAGTTGGCATCTGTCAGCGATGTTGTCCGAAGGAAGAATTTTCCCTTCTACATGAACGAAACATTTATTTTTTCGTAAATTTACATGAACAGTTGGGTCCTTGATCAATCCATGATCACTCACCAAACTTCTAACAAAACCTTCGATTGCAGAATTCTTTAATTTTAATGTATCGTTTTTAGTTTCAAGTTGAATTTCCAAATAACGTTTAGGATAAAACAACACAACTAACATCGATAACAAAACTAAAGTTGATAGAGCCACTATCCCCCAGAATATATATCTAGAGAGATAAAATTCAACGAAATGATTCTGTCTCCAGCTAAATAGCTGAATGCCTAGATCACTAACTTGATGATAATCTATCAAAACAGGAAGGAAAATTGTCAAGATTAAAATACAGAAAATAATGAAACATATTTTCTTTGCTTTTGACATATACAATCCTTTCGATTTAACATTTAAACTATTTTTACCCGTCTAATCTATTTAAAAATAGTTTATTACTACAAGTAATTATTTTTTACCTGTAAAGAATGATACTACAGTAACAACAATTGCTGCTCCTGCAATAGATGGGATCAAAGCCATTCCAACGATGGATGGGCCTCAACTACCTAAAAGGGATTGTCCTACAGATGACCCGACTAAACCAGCGAATACATTTGCGACGATTCCCATAGAACTACCTTTTTTAGTGATTCTACCTGCTACAAGTCCAATAAGACCTCCAGCAATGATTGACCACAATATTGCTTACCCTCCTTTTTTATTTTAATATCAAAAAATAAATCAATTCCTTTGATTATTGCTATTGTATAATTTTAATATAAAATAATCA